>PMFY01000420.1 GCA_003157945.1 Acidimicrobiaceae bacterium
CCGACGGGCAGCAACTGGCCGACCGTCGGCTACCTCCTGGCCGTGGTGCTCATCGGTGCGGCGCTCATCCTCTATCCCGGACCCCGCCTCCACTGGGCCGGCCGGATCCGTGCCCTGATCGACGGCCTCCTGATCGTCTCGACCCTGCTGTTCNNTCGTGCTGCTCGCCATGCTGCTCACGGTCTTCACCCGGGGGTCCCGCCACCTCCGCGACCCCCTCCTCGTGGTCGGCGGCAGCGTCCTCGCCCTGTTCCTGGGTGACTCGCTGAGCATCTACGTCGGCCTGGCCGACTCGTATGCCACCGGCAGTGTGATCGACGTCTGCTGGTTCACGGCGTTCCTCCTCCTGGGCCTGGCCGCCCTGGTGCCGCCGCTGGCCCGGGGGGAGACGTCCAACGAGGTCACACGTCCGACGTGGACGGAGTTCGTCACCTACGGGCCGCTGAGCCTCGCGCTGGCCATCGCCGTGGTGCAGGTCGTCCGCGGCACCGGATTCGACACCGTCGAGGTCACCCTCGTGCTCGTCAGCGCCGCGCTCCTGATGGCCCGGGGGGTGCTCTTCGTACTGGAGAACCGGGTCCTCATGACCCGCATCGAGTCGACGGTCAGTGAGCTCGAGTGGCTGACGCTGCACGACCCGCTCACCGGTCTCGCCAACCGGGTCCTGTTCGACGACCGACTCGCCCAGGTCTGTGCCGCCCAGCAGCGGAACCCGCACACCGTGGCTCTCGCCTACCTGGATCTGGACGACTTCAAGGTGGTGAACGACTCGTTCGGACACGAGGCCGGTGACGAGCTGCTCCGTCAGGTCAGCCGGCGCCTGTCGGCCAACGTCCGACAGCAGGACACGCTCGCCCGGCTGAGTGGGGACGAGTTCGCCATCCTCGTGCAGGCGGTCGACGGTCCGTCGCAGGTGGACGAGGTCCTCCGACGGGTCCTCGGACCACTCGACGACCCATTCGTGATCGACGGGCGCGAGCTGCAGGTCCGCGCCAGCACCGGCTACACCATGTCGTTCGGGGTGACCGACGCCAAAGAACTCCTCAAGCAGGCTGACGACTCGATGTACGTGGCGAAGTCCGAGGGCAAGGGCCGGGTGCACCGGTACGTCGACCCCGTCGACCACCTCGTCGGGTTCGCCTAGACGCGGTGCGGGGTCCCCCGGTTGCCGACGGCCTGGGCGTAGGCCAGGAATGCCTGGGCGTTGGTGCAGGCCTGGGCGTTGGTGAGCTGGCCCCCGGAACCCGGTGGTGACCAGGCGCCGAAGGCGAGCCGCCCGGCGAGGGAGGCGAAGTCCGCGGCACCGGCCTCGTAGATGGCCCGGGCACCGTCGGTGCAGAGGTACGAGGTGACCGACGGCGTGGTCGAGGCGAATCCCGTGGACCGGTAGAACGGACTCGTCGCCACGGCGGTGCCGAACGAATCGTTCCCCTGGTTCAACTGGTCGAAGTAGGTGAGCCCGATCTCGTCGCCACCGATCGGACGGGGCGCGTCGAAGCCCGTGGGCGCGGCCTGGGTGGCGCGGTACATCAGGTTGCCGATGAGGAACTCTCCCTGATCCCATTCGAGATAGACGATGTTGGCCACGGAGGCCAGCGTCATGATCCCCGAGCACTGGGCACACGATTCGAGCGACGTGTAGATCGTCACGTTGTCGAGCAGGGTCGAGTACTGCCGGTTGATGGGCGCGGTGGACGAGGTCGCGAACAGGCTGGCGGCGGGCGCAGCCACCGCCGCGCCCGAAGCCGGTGCTCCGGCCCCGGGAGCGGTGCCCGGGGCGCCGTCCTGCTCCCACGGGCTGTACACCTGGCTCAGCGCGAACAGTCGGCGCACCAGCCGGGACTCGGCATGTTCGACGGAGCTGTCGAACACGTTGTTGTGGTTGAACTCGTAGTCCATGACCCGGCCGTCGCCGTCGACGGCGATGGCGGCGATGTTGTGTCCGAGGTAGGTGCCGCCCGCGTACAGGTTCCCACCCGACGGCAGCGGGGCGACCACCTGGGACGTGCGCCACGCGCCGTAGTCACCCGTCTCGCCGAACTTGTTCCCGTTCCAGTACGTGGCCAGCAGCCCCATGAGGCAGAGGGCGTAGATCCGGTGGCGTTCCTGCATCTCGGGGGCGATCGGTTCGGGCGGCAGGGTGGCGAACGCCGACACCGGGCCGTCCCAGAACGGTGCGAGTCCATCGGGCACCGGACGTGCGGATTCTGGCGGTTGTCCCACGGCACCTCCTCGGATCGGATGGTACCCTCTCGACGTGCCCACTGAGGTGGTTGACGGAGGGGCGGCCCCGTCAACCGGCCAACGACGACAGGTCACGATCCTCTTCTGCGACCTCGTCGGTTCGACCGCCCTGTCGGAGCAGCTCGACCCCGAGGACCTGGCGGAACTGGTCCTCGCCTACCAGCAGATCGGCGCGGCGGCGGCGGCCGAGTTCGGTGGGCACGTCGCCCAGTACCTCGGTGACGGCCTGCTGGTGATCTTCGGCTATCCGCGGGCGTTCGAGGATGCTGCGGAGCGCGCGGTGCGCACCGGGGCGGCGGTGCTGCAGCGCATCGTCGACATGAACGACTCCCTCGCCGCGTCGTACGGTGTGCGCCTCGCGGCGAGGGTGGGCGTGGCGACCGGCGTGTCGGTGGTCGGCAAGATGGGCGACGCCGGGCGCGTCGACACCTCGGCCTTCGGCCAGACGATCAACCTCGCGGCCCGCCTCGAGGGTCTGGCCGCCCCCGGCGAGATCGTGGTCAGCGACACGACCGGACGGCTGGTCCGGCACTGCTGCGAGCTCGACGACCTGGGGTTTCCGGAGCTCAAGGGCATCCAGCCCACGCGGGTGTGGCGGGTCGCCGGCATGGCCACCCCCGGTGCGGTCCGTCAGCTGCACGGAAGCGCCTTCGTCGGCCGCACGGCTCCGCTCGCCCGCCTGCATTCCTGGTGGGGGGATGTCGTCGCCCGCACCGCCGGGGCGCTGATCGTCGAGGCCGAGGCCGGACTGGGCAAGAGTCGGCTCGTGGCGGAGTTCGTGGACCGATCGGGGATCGTGTCGATGACGCTCAGCTGCTCGCCCCTGCGGACGGCGACGTCACTCTGGCCCGTCCTCCGGCTCCTCGGGGAGCGACGGCACGCGCTCGGCGCCGACGGCCTGAGCATCGCCGCATGGGCGGAGGCGAACGGGGTCGACGGGGCCGAGCTGCTCGACGGGCTCGAGGAAGCCCGTCTGGCCCCCGGCGGCGACCGGGAGCTGGGCTGGCGCCGCACCCTGGCCGCGCTCGCGGATCTGCTGGCGGTCACGGCGCCCGGCGGCCCCTGCTGTGTGGTCGCCGAGGACGTGCACTGGGCGGATGCATCGACCCGTGAGGTCCTCGGGCACCTCGCCGAACGTCGGGACGGCCGGCTGGGGGTGCTCGCCACGACGCGCCCCGGCGACGAACTGGAGCGCATCCGGACCGACCCACACGACGTCCTCGTCCTCGATCACCTGGACGAGGACGAGTCCCGCCGGCTGGTCGAGGAGCTCCTCGGAACCGGCGACGGCCCGGATCCGTCGGTGGTCGACGCCGTGGTGGCGCGGGCCGAGGGGATCCCCCTGTTCCTCGAGGAGCTCGCCGCCACGGTGGGCGATCAGGGCCTGGCCGGGGGTGTGCCGGCCACGCTCCAGGACGTCCTGCTCGCCCGGTTCGACGCACTGGGGGATGCCGCCACCACCGCCCGGGTGGCGTCCGCCTTCGGGCGTGACGTCAACCGGCGGCTCCTGGAGGGCGTCGTCGGCGATGCCGGCGCCGACCTCGGCGTCCTCGTCGCCTCGAACCTGCTGCTCGTGGTCGACCCGGAGGCGGAACCGTCCGAGCGCGTGTACACGTTCCGTCACGTGCTCCTGCGCGACGTGCTCTACGACACGATGTTGCGTCGGGAGCGCCAGGCGGTGCACGCCCGCATCGCCTCGCTCCTGCTGGCGGACGACCCGGGGATCGAGGTCCTGCAACCCCAGCTGCTGGCCCGCCACTTCGAACGTGCCGGTGACTCGCACCGGGCCGCGGGGCTGCTCCTCGACGGGGGCCGGCGCGCCGGGGCGCGGGGCGCGTACCAGGAGTCGGTGGAGCTCCTGCGTGCGGGCCTGACGGTGGCCGAAGGGATTCCGGAAGCCTCCGAGCGGGAACCGCTCGAGTCCGCGCTCCTGCAGCTCCTCGGCAACTCGATGATGGCCGTGGAGGGCTACGGCGCCGCGCAGCTGCTGAGCATCTGGGAGCGCGCCATCGAACTGACCGGACGGTTGGGCGACGATGACGGGCTGACCTCGATGTTGAACGGGGCGGCCACCTACTACTTCGACTCGGGAGACGTCGACCGGGCGGCCGATCTCGCCCGACGCATCCTCGAGATCGGCGATCAGACGGGCTCCCGGGTCGCCAAGCTGCGGGGACACTGCACGCTGTCGCTGTGCGAGCTGTACCTGGGCTGGCCCAGCCGGGTGGTGGCCCACGGCACCGAGGCCATCGACCACTACTGCGAGGGTGACTTCGAGACCGTCACCGCCGGACTCGGCACGGACCACCTGGTGATCGCCCTGTGCACGTCGGCCGTCGGGATGTGGAACCTGGGCTCGCCCGACACCGCCCTCACACTGGTCGAACGGGCCGTGCAGCACGCCGAGGTGATCGGATCCCGTCTGAGCTACGCCATGGCGACGGCGTTCGTGGCGATCGTCCGCACGCTTCGGGGGGAGTTCGAGGAGGTGCTCGAGACCTGTGATGCGCTGCGCAAGGTGGCGGACCCCATGCAGTTCACCTACTGGGTGGGATTCGCCGACCTGCTGGGTGGGGGCGCGCTGGGCGAGCTCGGCTACGGCGACGAGGGACTCGAGACGATCGGCCGGGGGCTCACCACCCTGGCCACGTCGGGGAGTGTCAGCGGCGCCTCCCTCGGGTTCTGGATCCTGGCCCGGGGGCAGGCCGCCGCCGGTGACCTGTCCGGTGCGCTCGCCACCATCGACGCTGCACTCGAATCGTCGGCCGCCACCAGGCAGCCCTTCTTCGATGCCGAGCTGTGGCGCCTCAAGGCCGAGTTGGCGGCCGTCGTGGGTGCCACTCCGGCGGGCGAGCTCCGGAGGTACCTGGCGCAGGCTGCGGTCGATGCCGGACGGCGATCGCAGCGGTCGATCCAGCTCCGCTGCTCGCTGACCGGGGTGGCGTTGGCCGACGGGGCGGACCGCGCGCCGGCACTCGAGCGGCTCCGGTCCGTGGTGGCGGAATTCGACGAGGGCCACTCCACACGAGACATGCAACTCGCCAACCAGATCCTGACGTCAACCCCGACCAATTAGGAGGCCACACCATGCCCGGCGATCTCATCTACTGCTCCGGACCCATGTTCAGCCCCGGCGACATGTACGACCAGCAACAGGTCGCCACGGCGCTCGAGTCCGCCGGGTACACGACCTATCTGCCCCAGCGGGACGGCATCGAGATCGGCAAGATCATGGCCCTGCTGAAGAACCCGATCGTCGAGGCGACCTTCTTCACCAAACTCGTCACGCTCGTGCAGAAGGCCGGGTTCTCCATGGACATCTACCAACTGGTGGAGAACTCGCGGGCCGTGGTGTTCAACATGGACGGACGGGTGCCTGACGAGGGAAGCGTCGTCGAGGCGACCATCGCCTACATGACCGGGCTCCCGCTCGTCATCTACAAGGACACGCCGATCACGGCGATGGGCAACTTCGACAACTGCATGCTCACCGGGCTGTCGACGACCTGGCAGTACGCGGAGACGTACGACGCCATCCCCCCGGCGCTCAAGGCCCGCCTGGCCGACCCGACGAACGCCGGCTACACGTTCACCCCGCCACCGCACGTCGCCGCCGTCTGCGACGCGGGTAAGAAGGTCCAGGACCTGCACGACACCATCAAGCAGATCACCGCTGCGGGCCTGAGCGGGCCGGAGCTGCTGAAGGCGCTCGCCGAGCTGGTGGCTGCCCTCGAAGCGATCTGGAAGTCCTGAGGGGCACCCCCGGTCCCCACCGGGGCGGACGTCACCGCCGGTGCTGCCGGGTGGTCACCGTCCTCCGGGTCCGCGGTTGCCACCGCGCCCGGTGAGGGCTAAGACGAGGAGATGCGAGCCCATCTGCACGGCCGCCTCGGACCGGCGATCCGGCGGGCTGCTGCGGTGTCCGCCGAAGCCCGGGCCACGGGCGTACCGGTCGATGAGGTGGCCGGGCGGACGGCGGCGGACGACCGTGGACGCGAGGCGCGGTTCGGCCGGCGGACCCTGCTCAAGGGACTGACGTCGGTCGCCGTCGTCGCCACCGCCGTTCCCCTGGGTCGCCACGTCCACGGGTCGGCCCGTCGTAGCGGTGGGACGGCACCCCGCATCGTGATCGTGGGGGGCGGGCTGGCGGGCATCCGGTGCGCCCACCAGCTGTGGACCACGAAGCGGGTGGCCAGCACCATCTACGAGTGGGACGACCGGATGGGTGGTCGCGTCGACACCGTCCGGAATGCCTTCGCCGACGGCGAGATCGTGGAGCGGTGCGGGGAGTTCATCTCCTCCGAGCACCATTCCATGCGCAAGCTGGCCAAGCGGTTCGGGCTCACGCTCGGCAACACCGACGCCTATCCCCGCGGCACGGTGGACACGTTCTGGCTGAACGGGGGGCGGTACACCGAGGCGATGCTCGACGCCGACTGGCACGAGTTCGGGTGGTCCCTGTTCCAGCGGGCGGTGGCATCCGCCCCGTGGCCGACCACGTACGAGACCAGGACCCCGTCCTCGATCGCCCTGGACCACATGTCCGCCGCGGAGTGGATCGACGGCAACGTGCCCGGGGGCCTGGCGTCCGACTTCGGCCGACTCTGCTACCTGGACGTCGAGAGCGAGTACGGGGGCCCGCCCGAGGAGCAGTCGGCGCTCAACGTCATCTACCTGCTCGCCGACGACGACAGTGTCCCCGGCTCCAACATCCAGCCCAGGAAGACCCCGGTGCTGGGAGGCACCGACGAGAAGTGGCACGTGGAGGGCGGGAACGACCAGGTCGTCACGGGCATGCTGGCCGAACTGCCCGGGGGTGCCACCCGGGTGAACCAGCAGCTGGTGGCCCTCCGCGACAACGGCAACCGGACCTACACCTGCACCTTCGAGGAGGATGGCGTCGCCACCGATGTCGTCGCCGACCACGTGGTGGTGACCATCCCCTTCAACAAGCTGAAGGAGGTCGATCTCCGCCATGCCAACCTGTCGCCACTGAAGATGACCGCCATCGACAACCTGGTGCTGGGCAACAACGCCAAGATCGCCCTGCAGGTGGCCGGCAACCCGTGGAACGCCGACGGCTACGACGGGAACATGTTCGCCCAGAACCTCACGGTCAGCGGCTGGGACAACTCGGTCGACCAACCGGCGCCGAACTCGATCTTCTTCGACTATCTGGGGGGAACGCCCGGCGCGGCGCTCGCCGCCCGCTACGGCCTGGTCGGATCGGTCGGGACGGCTCCGGCCGCACTGATCGCCGACTACCTCGGTGCCCTCGAGCCGCTGTTCCCCGGCTTCACCAGGGCCTGGAACTCCGGGCCCCGGTTGAGCCTGTACTCCGACCCGAACAGCAACCCCCACCTCGACGGGGCCTACTCCCAGTACCGGGTCGGTCAGTACACCACCTTCAGCGGAATCGAGGGAACGCCGGAGGGGAACATCCACTTCGCCGGCGAGCACACCTCGCAGGATTTCCAGGGCTTCATGGAGGGCGGCGTGACCACGGGGGAGCGGGCCGCGCTGGAGATCCTCCGGGTCCTCTAGCTGATCGTGCCGGCCGTCGGGGGCCGACGTGCCGGGGTCGACGTCAGGTTCCGGCTCCACAGGTGCGGGATCGACCCGGTCGAGGGCGCATCCGCCCTGTACGGGGCGTGCGTACCCGAGGTCGGACCGCCGGCCGGCGGCGCGCCGACCCTCGGCGCCCGGTGGGGGCAGCCACCGACCCGGGATACCTCAAGTTGCGGTGCGTTGGCGTCGATGGCGCGGTGTTGGAGGCACCACCGGCGACGTCAGCCGGGGGCGGACCCTCCGGCACGAAAGGAGGGCCCGATGGCCTTCGCATCAGATCCGGCGCGCCCGGCGGTCGGCACGGGCCGGCCCACGGCGTGGCGTCCCGCAGCGGGGACGCACCGGTGAGCACCGCCGTCCACCCGACGCCCGACGTCGCCGCGCCGTCCGTGGCCCCCGCCACCACCCAGGTCTCCAAGCTGGTGGTCCCGTTCCTCGGCCTCCTCGGCGCCGTGCAGGGCTCGTGCCCGAACATCGCCTCGACCGCCCTCGTCGGGGCCAGCCGGTCGCTCCACATGGCCGGGAGCACCCAGGCGTTGGCGGGCAGTGTCCAGACGCTGGCCATCGCCGCCACCGTGATCTCGACCGGCCTCCTCGCCGACCGACTCGGCCGGCGCACCGTCCTGATGGTGGCCCTGGTCGTCGGGGCCATCGGCAACCTGGTGGTCGTGGGTGCACCGTCACCGCTCTTCTACATGGTCGGAATGGCGATCACCGGCATCGGGCTCGGTGCCGTCTACTGCGCGGCGTTCGGCTACATGGACGCGGTCGTGCCCCGGGAGCGGATGGCGGGCGCCATGGGTGTGTTCACCGCCGTCGTCATGGCGGGCACCGTGGTGCTCACGTTCCTCGGTGGCAACCTGGCGAGCGCCCACTGGCGGTTGGCGTTCCTGCTGATCCCGGCCGTGTGCATGGTGTGCCTGGTCGTCACCCCGGTGCTCCTTCCCCGGGTCGACCGGATCACGGGGAACAAACTGGACCTGCCGGGCCAGGGGTTCCTCATGGCCGGCATCATCCTCGTCCTGTACTCGGCCAGCCAGTTCGCCCACAGCCTCACCAGCCCCCGGACACTCGTGCCCCTGGTGCTCGGTGCCCTCCTGCTCGCCACGTTCTTCGTCTGGGAGTCCCGGTACGACGGCCACTTCTATCCGGTGGGGCTGTTCCGCTCGCCCGTCTTCCTGGCCGCCCTGTGCGCCGGATTCATCTACATGTTCGGCACCGCGGTGGCGTTCCTGCAGGTGACCAACCTGTGGCAGTACGTCAACGGACTGGCGACCGCCAAGGTCGCCGTGTGGCAGCTGCCGTTGCTGTTCGCCGGCATCGTGGCGGGCCTCGTGACCGGCCGGCTCATGACCAGGGGCCTGACCAGCCGGACGGCCATCCTGGCCGGCGGCATCGTCTCCACCGCGGGGTTCGTCCTGCTGGCGACGGCCCACGCCTCCACCAGCCTCCTGGGCTTCCTGCCCGGCCTGGTCCTGACCGGTGCGGGTGTGATCATCGCCGCCGTGCCGTTCGGCAGCCTCATCCTGGCCGAGGCGCCCGCCCGCTACCTCGGCCCGGTGTCGAGCTCGCGCACCACGTTCGGTCAGTTCTTCTACACGATGGGCTTCTCGATCTCGGCCGTGGTGATCGACCGCCTCACCGACGGGGGCGTGGTCCACCGGATGGAACATGCCGGCGTGCCGGCCACCCAGCTCTCGACCGGCCTCGACGCGGTCAACGTGTACGCGTCGGAGGGCACGGCACCGACCACCTCGGCCGGCCGGGCCGCCCTCCGGGACGCCGTCGTCTCGTACGGACACGCCTTCAGCACGATGTTCCTCATCGCCGGCGGGCTCACCCTCGTCGTCGGCATCGTCGCCTTCGTCCTGCTGTCGGGGAGCGAGGGTGCTGCCCACGCCGACGCCGCATCGGCCGGCACCGCACCGACGGGTTGACGCGGACCCACCCAGGATCGAACCAGCGCCACCGGGGCCCGTCCCCGGGGCCCGCGAGCAGAGAGTGCAGGGAGAGTCACATGTGCATGACATTCAAACTTCCGGTCGCCGAGGACGGCGCCGTCGTGGCGGCCCGGAGCATGGAGTTCCCGATGGGCATGCCGACCCAGCTGGCGGTCCTGCCGGCCGACCACGCCGGGACCGGATCGGTCGGTGACGGCGGGCACCCGAAGACGTGGGCGGCGACCCACGGGGTCGTCGGCATGGGGGTCTTCGGTCACGCGGACTGGCTGGTCGACGGCATCAACACGGCCGGCCTCAGCGCCCATCTGCTCTACATGCCGGGTGGCTACTGCACGTTCCCGGAGCCCAGGGGGGACGGATCCGACCTCTCCGAGCTCGATCTGGTGGCCTACCTGCTCGGTACCTGCGGGAGCATCGACGAGGTGAAGGCGGCGGTGGCGGTGACCAACATCATCGGACGGGACCCCGGAATGGGCTTCGAGCCGCCGATCCACTGCCTCGTCCACGACACCTCGGGCTCGGTCGCCATCGAGTTCCACCCGCAGGGGACCCGGGTCGTCGACAACCCCGTGGGGATCGCCACCAATGCGCCCTACCTCGAGTGGCACCTGACCAACCTCGGCAACTACCTGGGCGTCTCGGCCCGGAACCCGGCCGACGAAGTCGTCGGAGGCCTCACCTTGTCGGCACCCGGCCAGGGGGAGGGCCTGCGCGGCATTCCCTCGGACTACACCCCTTCGGCCCGGTTCGTGCGCCTCTTCAGCGTCCTCCGACTCATCGACCGGGCGGCCGACGCCCATGAGGCCGAACAGCTGGCGCTGCACGTGTGCAACGCCTTCGACATCCCCGCGGGCGTCATCAAGGAGGTCATGGGCAAGGCCGTCGTGCCCGAGGTGACCGTCTGGGACACCGTGCTGAACCTGAGCACCCCCCGCTACGCCTACCGGACCATCGGCAACCCCGAGACCTACGTGGTGGATCTGGCGTCGGTGGACTTCGCCACGCCGGCCCGGCTGCAGGACCTGCAGTGGTCGGGCGACTTCACGCCCGTCTCCGTCTGACTCGGGCCGCGGCCGAGTGGACCGCGCCCGAAACCCGGTGAGGACCTGGGGTGGGGGCGTGACCGGTGGACCGCCCGAGTTGCCGGCGCTCCCCGGCACGTTCTCAGCGGACGGGGACGGCAGGCCACGGCCCGGGGGATCGGCGCCGTCGGCGCCTGCTGCCCACGCCGAGCGAGTGGTGCCGCGTTCCGGCCGTTGCGGTGGTCGGCTGGATAACCTGACGGCATGGCGGATGGCGTTTCCGGGGAAGCAGGGGAACCGGAGTCCGAACAAGGTCCCGGGTCCCCTCCGAGCGATCAGCTTCCGAGTCAGGTTGACGGACGTGTGATCCTGACCGGACTGGGCTACCGGATCAATGCGTGGTTCGTCACGATCTTCTTCGTCGCCGGCGCGATCGGCTGCCTCGCCCTGGTGCCGCTGGCCGTGCGCAGCCTTCACAAGCGTGCTGATTCGAGGAGCAACTCCATCGGTCTGATCGTCATCTGCGTCCTCGGCGTCATCCTCTGTTCGTTCATTGCCTGGATCTGCTCCCGGAAGATGATGGGGAAGACCTCGTTCGATTCCACCGGCATCCGGGGCCTGGCGGTTGCCGGACGACCCCGGAATCTCTTCGAGAAGCATGTTCCGAACGTGGACAGACTGACGAGGACGACCCCCTGGGGGGATGTCGACCATGTCGAGCGGGTCTACAACCCCGGGGCCGAGGGTGGTGGAACCTTCGGCCTCAACGTGCATCTCAAGGATGGTCGAATAGGAAGCGCCTACGTGTGGTCCGCACGCGAATCGACCATGTCCGACGTCGTGAGCCGCCTGGAGGACGTGAGGAAGGGCGCCAGTCGTCGGGTCGGTGCTGCTCCTGGCCCCGTCGACGGTGAGGTCTAGGAGAAGCCCGGAAGGCGAGCGCGGCAACCGTGCCGGTCCGGGCCCACGGACACGTCGTCCCCGGACGATCCGAAGCGGAACCCGCGGAGATTCCCGGCACCTGGCCGACCAGGAGGGCGACGGGGGCGGACTGCCGGCTCAGCGCAGGATCCCCATGTGCGGTTCCGGCTCAGGCGGCAACTCTGAACGTGTGGTCGGTCCCGACGGTCGTTGCGACCTGGTTCACGGCGACAAGGGTGAAGTGCCATGTGGAGCCCGGGGGCAACCCGGTGATCAGGGTCGACACCGGGACGGCGGTCAACCCGGTCCCGGCATCCCCGGCGGTGACCGGACTCACCGAGCCGTAGGCGGAGGTCCGGCCGAACTCGAAGTACCACCGGGTGTCCAGGCGATGGGGTGTCACGGTGCCCTGGAGCGCGACCGAGCCGAGGGACACCGACGAGACGATGCCGCCCAGGANNCCGGCGGTGCCGGCGGCCGCGTTGGTCGCCACGATGCGCCAGTAGAACCGGGTTCCCGGCTGCAGACCGGTCACGGTGTCCGACACCCTGACCCCCGAGCTCCCGGCCCCGATGCCTGTCGGTGGCGAGGTCTGGCCGAAGGCGGTGGTCGTACCCCATTCGAATTGGACGGTGGTGGGCAGGCTGTTGGGGGTGACCGATCCGTTGAGCGTGACGGTGGTCGGGTCCACCACCGTCGACCACCCGGTGGAGACCGTGGGAGGCGGATACCCGTGCACCACCAGCGGCGTCGTGTCCTGCTGACCGCTGGCGTCGCTCACGGTCAGCGCGGCCGTGAAGGTGCCCGCGCCATAGACATGGTCGACCGACGTGGGCGGCGTGCCCACTCCGGACACCGGGGGCGATCCGTCACCGAACCCCAGCTGCCAGGAGGTCAGCGGCCGGAGCAGGTCGAAGCTGCCCGCACCGTCGAAGCTCACCGTGAGAGGAGCCGCACCGTCGGCCGTGCTGGACGTGAGGACGGCCCGGGGTCGGGGATTGAAGAACGGCTGTGCGCCCATGGCGGCGAAGGCCTGCTCGGCCGAGGGGGACGAGCTGAGGGCGAAGTCACACCCCTGCTGAACGCCCCCGTCGTCGAAGTACAGGGACGCCTTCACCTGCGGCCAGCCTCCGAGGGCCTGGGCGGCGGCGGCGATCCACGCCGCCTTCTCCCCCGGGACGCCGGGATTCTCGACCGAGGCCCACTCCGCGATCATCGCCGGCTTCCCATGGAGGACGGCGAAGACCTCGAGCGGCGAGAAGAGCGTGCTGAAGTCGACCCACTGGGCCGGACTCCCGTTGCACCCGAACCGGTTGTACCCGTCGGCGCCGACCCAGTCGACATAGGAATCACCCGGATACCACTGCTGCACCGATGCCGACCCGTAGGTGTCCGCCTCCAGGATCAGGGCGAACGACACGTTGGTCGCTCCCTGGTCGCGAAAGACGTCCACGTAGTGCTGCCACGCGGCGACGAAGTCGGCCGGGGATCCGTTCCGGGGGTCGGACTCCGGTTCGTGGTTGAAGGTGAGGATGACGGGTGCCCCGACGGCGGCCAGGGCGTCGGCCTGGGCGACGATGGTCGAGTCGTAGGATCCCGCGGCGATCTGGGACCAGGGGATCACGGTCCCGGCGGTCGTCGTCGCCTTGATCGACAGCACCGGGACGATGTCGTTGGCGATATCCCATTTCACCTCCGCATCCGGCTGGACCGTGTCCCAGGCCGAGTACACCCGGTCCATGTCCAGATGGCGTCCGATCTCGGCCTCGAGCGAGCTGAGGATGATCTGGCCACCCTTCGGATTGGCGAACGCACCGAACAGCGTTCCCGTGGGCGGTATCGCCAGCGGGGGACCGGAGGCGGCCGTGGTCGCGCCCGTGGACGGTGCCGCGAGGACTCCACCGGCGGTGAGGAGGATGGCGAGGCATCCGACGAGGAGCACGGGTCGACACCGGGCGTGGTGGCGTCGCCCCCGCCCTGTTCGCCGGCTTCCGCCGGTGGTAAGCCATTCGCCCATCCCTCCCGCTATCGGCAGGGTGCGGAGGCGCCTTGATGACCGGAGGCCGGGAACCGGTCGGCGACCCCCGTCCGCCGGCCCCGTCCACTGGCCGGATGGAGCCCCCTAGCATCGGCAAGGACATCCGATCCCACCCCGTCGAGGCCGAACGTGAACGACTACCCGAAGCCCATCGTCGCCGCGAACCACGTCGAGCCGGTCCCGAGGCGGATCCGGGCGACCCTGCAGGGCTCGGTGGTCGTTGATTCGAGCAACGCCCTCTACGTGTGGGAGTGGCCCTTCTACCCCCAGTACTACGTGCCCGTGGCCGACGTGGACCGGGATGCCCTGGTCGACGAGGACCATCCCCAGCGCCTCCACCGGGGGACCGCCCGCCGGCACGGCCTGCGGGTCGCCGACGTGGAGCGCCCGGGCGCCGCCCTGGTGTACCAGGACGACGCCGTCGAGGGGCTGGCCGGCACCGTCCGCTTCGAGTGGGACGCCCTCGACGCCTGGTTCGAGGAGGACGAGCAGGTCTTCGTCCACCCGCGGAACCCGTACGCCCGGGTCGACGCCCTCCGCTCCACCCGGAGGGTCCGCGTCGAGCTCGAGGGCACCGTGCTGGCCGAGTCGTCGTCGCCGGTGATGGTCTTCGAGACGGGCCTCCCGACCCGGTACTACCTCAACCGGACGGAGGTGGACCTGACCCGGCTCGTCCCGTCGCCGACGGTGACGTCGTGCCCCTACAAGGGGACCACCTCCGCCTACTGGTCGGTCCGGCTCGGCGACACGGTCCACCCCGACCTGGCCTGGGCCTACGACTTCCCGACCCCGGCGCTGGCCCCCATCGCCGGCCTGGTCTGCTTCTACAACGAGAAGGTCGA
>PMFY01000305.1 GCA_003157945.1 Acidimicrobiaceae bacterium
TCTTCGCCTCAGAGAATTCCCCTAGGCGGTGACCTCGACGAGCAGGGCGTCGATCTGGGCCATGCAGGCCTGCATGCCTTCGGTCACGCCCGAGGCGATCGCCTGCTCCATCCCTTCGAGCGAGTCGAAATGGGTGGTGAGGATCATGCGCGTCGTGTCGCCCACCGCTTCGATGTCGATCTCCAGACGGGTCATGGAGTTGCCGTCGCTCGGTCTTCCGTCGTGGTCGAGGACGGCGTCCTCGACCACGAGCCTGTTCGGGGCGTCGATTTCGATCACGTTCCAGGTGCCGTCGAACAGTCGCTTACCGTCGGGGCCGGACATGAAGTAGGTGATGGTGCCGCCCGGTGTGAGGTCGTGATGTTCGAAGGTGGCCGGGAATCCCGGCGGACCCCACCACCGCTCGAGAAGGCGCGGGTCGGCCCACAGCTGCCACACGTTTCTGAGGGACGTCCTGAACTCCGCAGTGATGACCATCGTCCTGGCCTCTCCGTCCTTGTCCACTTTCCATACGGTCATCGGACCTCCTTCGCCGTGGTTTCGTTGAGGACGCCCTCGAAGCGTTCGAGGCGGGCCCGCCACACCGTTTCGAGCTCGTCGAGGAGTTCGTGGGCGCGGCGGAGCCGGCTGACCTCGCCGCGCACGTGTTGTTCCCGTCCGGTCCGGTGCTTAGAGACCACGCCCTTCGGACGGCCCCGATCCTGTACCCAGCGGATCCGGCGCCCGGCTGCCGGGGGGCCGGTTGATCATGTGGAATTGCCTGTTCGGATGGGCGATCCGCCCGTTGCTCCGGGCGATCCCGGAGCAACGGGCGGAATGATCCATCGGCATGGACGGGACCCTCAGGATGGAAGACCCGGCAGTACGCCTCGAATCGCTCGGGAACCACAGACCCCGTGTCCTGGTTGAACGGGTGCAGCCGAGGGCCGAGCCAGCTGGCGGCAGTGGCGTCCCTCGCCCATTCGATCCGCTCGTCCGTGGCCACGTAACCATCATGGCCGGTTCCGGTGCTGGTAGCAGGAGCACGGATCCGCACCGGGGCGGGTGGTGAACGCCGACATGGTGTCCGGTCACGGTCCGGCTGATCCCCCACCCGCCGCGTCGCGCTCTGGAAGGATGTCCCGGATGACCTCGACGGCGCCGGGCACGCATGACTATCTCGTACAGGAGGTGAACGTCCCCGCCCGCTCCTTGTCGCGCTTCGAGTCTCTGATCGGAGCCGATCGGTACGCCGCGTTCCGGCGTGCCGCGGCCGGATCGAGTGGGCGCCTGGCCGGCCGGACCGTCTGGAACTTCAACTCGACCGCCACAGGGGGTGGAGTGGCGGAAATGCTCGAGGTGCTGGTCGGGTACATCCAGGACGCCGGGATCGACATCCGCTGGCACGTCATCGCCGGCGACACCGCGTTCTTCGCCATCACCAAGCGGATCCACAACCGCCTGCACGGCGCCCGCGGCGACACCGGTGCGTTGGGGACGGGCGAGGTCGAGCACTACGCCGAAGTGACGATGGCGAATGCGGCGAGTGCGAGGTCGCTGGTGCGTCGGGATGACGTCGTGCTGCTGCACGATCCCCAGACCGCCGGAATGGCGGCGTCGTTCGCCGACACCGGCGCCCGCGTGGTGTGGAGGTGCCACGTCGGGCGCGACGGAACGAACGAGTGGACCGAGGAGGCGTGGTCGTTCCTGCGGCCGCACCTGGCGGCGTGCGAGGCGTTCATCTTCTCGCGTCGTCAGTACGTCCCCGACTGGATCGACGAGTCGAAGGTCCGCATCATCCCGCCGTCCATCGACCCGTTCTCGCCGAAGAACCAGGAGATGACGGACGCCGCCGTGATCCTCGCGCTCCGGCAGATCGGCCTGTTCGAGCCGGACGGTTCGGCACCCCCTGTCTCCTTCGTCCGCAACGACGGGAGCTTCGGGCAGATCGAACGCCGGGCGACGATCGTCCAGGACGGCCCTGCGGTCCAGCCCGGTGATCCCCTGGTCGTCCAGGTCTCGCGGTGGGACCGCCTGAAGGACATGCGGGGTGTCATGGAAGGCTTCGTCCGGGCGGTGCCCGGCCAGACCCCCGCCCACCTCGCGCTCGTCGGGCCGCAGATGGAGGCGGTCACCGACGATCCCGAAGGTCTCGAGGTGTTCTCCGAGTGTCTGTCCGCCTGGGAGTCGCTGCCCGACACCTCTAGACGCCTGGTGCACCTCGTCTCCCTGCCGATGGACGACGTGGACGAGAACGCAGCCATGGTCAACGCGCTCCAGCGCCACGCCGCCGTCGTCGTGCAGAAGAGCCTGATGGAGGGGTTCGGTCTGACGGTCGCCGAAGCCATGTGGAAGGGCCGTGCCGTCCTCGCGTCGCACGTCGGGGGGATCATCGACCAGGTGCGGCCGGGGACAGGCATCCTCCTCGATGATCCTGCCGATCTCGACACGTTCGGCAAGACGCTGGCCGAGTTGCTGGGCCGGCCGGACGAGATCGCCGAACTGGGGGCGTCCGCCCGCCAGCACGTGCTCGACAACTTCGTCGGTGACCGGCATCTGGAGCAGTACGCCCTGCTCATCGAGTGGTTGGGCACGTAGCCGGACCGCGCCGCCCCGGTGTCCGGGGGTCGCGGCGTGCCACCCGGCCGACGGGGGGACCCGTGGGCTCTCAGGTCCCGATCCGGCCCATGCCGCCGATCGCGCAGGTGCTCGGCGTGCCGGGTCAGGTCGAGGCCCCGGGACTCGTCGTCGGGGCTGAGCCGGAGCCCGATGGTGCGGTCGATGGCCTGGGCGATCAGCCGTGCCCTGGTGTCAGGAGGTGGCTACGAGTCGCTGGGCGACCGGCTCACGGTGGGTCGGGCTCACAGCGCGTCGTGTCCGCGTTCACCCGTGCGGACCCGGATCAGCGCGTCGATGGGCTGGATCCAGATCTTGCCGTCGCCGATCGAGCCGGTGCGCGCCGCCCCGACCAGTGCGTCGACGGCCCCGTCGACCTGGTCGTCGGCGACAGCCAGTTCGATGCGCAACTTCGGGACGAAGTCCACCTGGTACTCGGCACCCCGGTAGACCTCGGTGTGCCCGTGCTGACGTCCGAAGCCCTGCGCCTCGGTCACGGTCATCCCGTGGACACCGAGTTCCTTCAGGCGTGCCTTGACATCCTCGAGCTTGAACGGCTTGATGACGGCGACGATCAACTTCATCGATTCGATCCCCCCGGGTCGGTACGGCGAAGCGAACAGTAGCGGTCTCCGGGGGCCCGGGTCGCGACATCAGGCGTGCACCCCGGATCCGGTCGCGTTCCCCCACGCGCACGACGGGAATCGGAGCCGTCCCGGGAATCCTCTCGCTCCTCGGGGTCGCTGTGCCGGGCGGAGCGCTCCCGCCCTACCGGCCCGACGGACGGGCCGGACCCTCCAGCGGAAGCAGGGCCTGCAGCGCGGCGAGGACCGGCAGCCACGTGTCCTCGGCATCGGCCAGTTCCTCGACGTGCTCGACGTGGTCGACCTGGAGCTGCACGACGGTGCCGCCCGTCGACGATCGCATCTCCCACGTGAGGTACGTCGGCGGGTCGTTCGTGCCGGAGTGGAAGTAGAAGGAGAGTCGGGACCGGGGCCGGACGCAGATCACCCGGCCGGTGAGGACGTCGCCGCACTCGGGACCCGAGCGCGGACGACAGATCTGCACCGGATCGCCCACGCGCCACGAGGACGACACGGCGAGCCCGTGGAGGTACTTGGGCGTCTCGCCCGCACACGTCAGGAACTCCCAGACGTGGTCGGCCGCCGTGGCGGTGAAGAAGGCGAACCGGTGCGTTCCCAGCGGGATCGGATGCACGGGGTACCACCATTCCGTGGCGAGGAGTCGCGGACGCCACCCGGACTGCGGTCGATGCTGTCGGCGGAATCTGGGTAGCACGGTAGTACGGATCCCTGAGCCGTCAAGGGGTGCGAGTCGTGTCGGAGGCGTTTTTCGGCCGGACCGCGCCGACGGAGGTCGCCGGTCCGGGCGCGCGGCGACCGCGGGCCGGACAGGTTTACCGGGCCGTGGGCGCAGAGGGTCAGGGGCCGCCGGTGACGGCGTGGACCGACGGTGGCGCTGCCGCCGGGAAGAGGTCGAGGCAGGNNGTGGACCGGCCGGTGCGCCACCATCGGGAAGAGATCGAGGCAGGCGTCGACCGCATCGGCGTCGAAGCGCGTTCCGCGGCCTTCGGCCAGCTCGGCGAGTACCGAGTGGAGGGACCCGGCGTCCGGCGACCTGGATGCCACCACGTCGGCGACGATGAGCACCCGGGAACTCACCAGGATGGCGTCGCCGCCCAGGCCGTAGGGCTGGCCCGACCCGTCCATGTGCTCGTGGTGCTGGAGGATCATGGCCTGGATCGGCCAGGGGAAGCGGATCCCGTCCACGATCGTGGCCCCGGTGCATGCGTGTGCCGAGGCCGGATCGAACACGGTCGTCCGGTCGTCCGGGTCGACCAGGCCCGGATCGCCGACGATGCCGATGTCGTGCAGGGACGCCGCCAGTCCGATTCCCCGGGCCTCGTGCTGGGGAAGCCCGATGCGGTTGGCGATGCCGACAGCGAGGTCGGCGACGGCACGGTGGTGGTCGGCCATCGAGGGGTCATAGGACCGGAGGAGGCGGTCCACCGCCTCCTCGCCCGAATCGAGGGTCGTGCGCAGCTTGGCGTGGAACGCGGTGCTCACGGACATCTGATGCAACGACAGGATCGTGGCGTGCTCGTCGGCGCGCATCTGCGGGATCATGGAGCCTCCCGCCGGGCGGCGCCGCGGGCGGGCGACTCCACTCCACGTTCCGAGGTGATCAATCGCGCCATGGACCCAGCGTACGGACGGGCCGCGCTCCGGCGCCTCGCTCGGAAACGCCCAATCTACCCGTCAGGATCTGTCCAATTCGGGCAGGGCCGACGGTGGTCCGGCGGGCCGATCAGTGCGTCAGGGTCTGCACCAGGGTGACCGTCGCACCACAGCATCGGCCGTTGTCGCCGTAGCGCGAGGCGACGGACAGCTCGAACCATCGGGAGGTGTCCGGGCTGTGGCAGGGGACGGTGAAGCGTGCCGGGGCCGGGAGGTCGCCGTCGACGGCCAGATGGATCACCGACCCGATCAGGTCGGCCCACGGATCGCCGTGGGCGGTGGCGCACACCGTCACGTAGGACGCACCGACGCCCGTCCGCTCGGCGTCGCCCCCGTTGGCGGAGGAGAACTCACGCCACGCCCGGTTCACCGCCGTGAGTACACCGTCGCGGTCCAGTACCGCCATCTCGACCACCGGTTTGGCGGCTGCGAACACCGCAGCCGCCCGGGCTACGGAATCCGGGGCCTCACCCGGGCCGGTCCGACCGTCGGCTGCGGCACGGACGATCGGCGCACCCTGCGCCGTGAGACCGGCCCGCACCCGGCATGCGAGATCGAGGTTGAAGCGGTCATCGGCGTCGTGGAGGTCCCGGCCGGTCAGTTCCTGGATCCGGCGCAGCCGGTACTTCAGCGTGCTCGGGTGGATGTGGAGCCGATCGGAGCTGGCCCGGAGTGACTGCTGGTCGCGCAACGACTCGCCGAGCGTGTGCACGAGGTCGGAATGGTGCTCCTCGTCATACGCCACGAGCGAGCCGATCCACTCGTCGACGAAGGAGAGCAGGCGGACCTGGTCCGCGTCGCTCGACAGGAAGCGGGCGATTCCCAGCCCGTCGAACCGCGCGACCGGGACCGTGGACAGCCGGAGGGCGAGCTCCGCCTCGGCCACGGACAGGCCCAACCGGGTCGGCTCGTGGCGGTCGCCCACACCGATCCGGACCCGTCCGCCGACCTGCCGGTCAACGAGCGCGCCCAGCTTCGACCAGTCGGCATCGTCCGCGACGAAGCACACCACGCTGTGGGTGCGGGAGGTGGACAACCGGCCGTCGAGGCCGACGGCGCGGAACGCCCGGTGCAGTTCCTCCGTCGACGGGAGCGGACCCGGCAGCTCGGGCTCGATCACCAGTGCACGGTGCGGTCGGTCGAGCGAGTAGCCGAGTCCTCCGGCGTGGGAGCGCGAACGCTCGAAGTCCGGATTGTCGAGCAGGTCCGATGCGAGGTCACCCCATACCCGGAGTTCGTTCGACGCGACGCTGTGCAGGCGGAACATCTCGGTGGCCAGCACCATCGTGCCCTGTTCGAGGGCCAGGAAATCGGTGTCGTCCCCCAGGCCGTCGGGATCGAGGAGGCCGATCACCCCGAGGCAGGCCCCCTCGGGACGCGCGACGACGAGGACCCACTCCCCGAGCCGGACGGCACGTGCGTGCTCGGCCGAGTTGATCTGACGCCAGTCGGGGAGGACGAGATCCTCCCCGCCGTCGCCCCCCGCCTGGGCCAGGCGCACGCCGTCGCTGTCGTCGATCACCACGGTGCCGCCGATGGTCGCATTGAGGACGGTGGCGATGCCGTGGACGCTCTGGCCCTTCGCGACGGTCGTCGTGAGGGATCGCTGGAGGGAGACGACATCCTCCATTGTCAGGTGGCGGGTCATCGGGGCACCGGACGGGACGCACCTGCACCTGCCCCACGGGCACAGCGGCGCGGGTCCGGGCCGCTGTGCCCGTGGGTGGGTCTCCGGCGGTGTGCCGTCACGGGGCGAGAATGCCGACCGTCCAGCACTGCGCCGGGTCCGCCTGCGGAGAAGTTGTCCATGCCACCACCAAACTGGCCGGGGTGGAACCTGACGCCGTCCGGGCGTCCACGGTGCCGCCGGTTCTGCAGGAGCCGAGCGGACCCCTCGTGGGGTGCCGGCCGCCCGTGTCCTCCGACAACGCTACTCCCTCCCCCGTCCGGCCTCCCCGTCGCCGACCCGGATCAGCTCGGTCCTGCCCGAGTCGATCGCATCGAGCGGCGAGGGCCCGGTCCGGGACGGTCGGCCGAGGCGGTAGCTTCGCCGACATGGCTGACATCACGATCTACCACGACCCCAACTGCTCGAGCTCCCGGGTGGCCACCGACGCCGCCGACGAACTGGGCATCGGTGTGGACATCCGCCGGTACAAGTTGAAGGCGGAGCGGCCCACGGTCGAGGAGCTGCGCGAACTGCTCGCCATCCTCGAGGACGAGCCCACCGCCCTCGTCCGCCGGGACGCCAATTTCACGAAGCTCGGACTGACCGACGCCGACGTCCAGACCCCCGAGCAGGTGGCCGAGGTGCTGGCCGCCCATCCGGAGATGATCCAGCGCCCGGTCCTCATCGCCGACGGCGTCGCCGTCATCGGCCGACCGAAGGACCGGGTCGTCCCATTCCTGACCTCCCACTCCTGAGACTCCTCGACGCGCCCGCGCCTACGCCCGCTCCCCGGCCGAGGTAGGGAGGGACGTGCCCGAGCTCCCCGAGGTCGAGACGATCCGGCGCCAACTCGACGTGCTCCTGGTCGGTCGATCGGTCGTGGGTCTCCGATCGACCTGGGCCAAGAGCCTGACCGGTCGGGGTGTGGATCCCGCCGCCGTCCTGGAGCGGCCGGTGACCGGTGTCTGGCGACGGGGCAAGGTATTGGGCCTCGACCTCGAGGGCGGTATCAGTGTGCTCGTCCACCTCCGCATGACCGGCCAGCTCCTGCTCGACCCCAGAAACGCCCTCGGCGGGACGGTGGAGGAGACCTCGGCGACGCGGGTCGTGCTCGACCTCGACGACGGATCCCGGTTGGTCTTCAACGACCATCGCAAGTTCGGTCGCCTGGTGGTCCTCCCCTCGTCGGATGTCGGCGCCGACCCGCTGCTCGCCCGGATGGGCCCGGAGCCCCTGGGGGAGTCGTTCGACCCCGGGGTGCTGTCGGAGGCACTGCACCGGCACCCCGGCCTACGAATCAAGACGGCGCTGCTGGACCAGGGCGTCATGGCCGGCGTCGGCAACATCTATGCCGACGAGGCGCTGTGGCAGGCCGGTCTGCATCCGGAGCGGCGGTGCGGGACGCTGAAGCGCCCGGGGGTCGCCGCACTGCACGCCGGGATCGTCACCGTCCTCACCGAAGGTGTGGCCCGCGGCGGCTCGACGATGCGTGACTACGTCGACGCCCGCGGTGAGCGCGGCGGCTATCTCGACGTGGCCGCCGTCTACGGCCGTGCCGGGCGACCGTGCCTGCGTTGCGGCACCGCGGTCGTCAAGACCACGGTGGGCGGACGCGGCACCCACTTCTGCCCGGCGTGCCAGCGCGCGCCGAGGCGACGCCGACCGGCGCGGGCCTGACCCCACCGGGTCGGACCCCGGCGGTGACTCTCAGGACGCGGCGGCGCGGTCGTTGCGTGCCGACATCACCACTCGACCGCTGCACCGGAGGCCGGGTGGCGCCACGATCACGGGAAGGTGCGAGGTGCGCACGACGCGTTCGCGCACACGCGTGCCGGACAGCCGCCGGATCCCCCGGAGTCGTCGGGACCCGATCACGATCCCGGCGCACTGCTCGTCGACGGCGACCTCGACGATCCGCCTGGCCACGGTGTCCTCCCGGGCCGAGAAGACCAGCCCGCGCGCGGCGACGCCGGCGTCGCGCATGCGCAGCACGGTCAGTGCCACGAGGTCCCGGGCCGCTCCCGCGGACTCGAGCGGGGGGACACGCAGTGTCGGCGGCAGCTCGCGCACGTGGAGCACGACCACGTCGGCACCGCTCTGCGTCGCGTGTCCGATGGTGAAGTCGACGGCGGCGTCGCCGGCCTCGAACTGGTCGATGGCGAGGAGCAGCCGGTTCCGGATCATGGAGACTCCCTTCGGTCCACGGTGTCCACGGTACGCCGACGGCGCGAAAAAAGGACGTGAAAATCCCTACCCGCGGAACGCACGCGCAACCACGGCCGCGGCGGTGTCCTGACTCAGCCGGCGATGCCCCGCATCGAGTTGTTGCGGGCGTCGTGGGTGACCTCGGCCAGGCCCAGCGCCTCGAGCAGCGGGGGGAGGTACATGCCGAAGCGGCCGCGGTAGCCGTTGCGCATCCCGTACCAGCCGCCGACCGGGTTGTCCGGCGACCGTCCCCAGGCCTCGACGGTCCCCTCGGCCGGAGCCTTCTTCTCGTCCGACGCCCCGAGCGGTACCCAGTCACCCTGCTCGAGGAGCCAGGCGTGCAGGTCCTCGACGGCCCGCCACTGATAGGTCAGCTTGGTCGAGCCCACCTGACAGAC
>PMFY01000413.1:0-2331 GCA_003157945.1 Acidimicrobiaceae bacterium
CGTGACGCGGGCCGAGGACCCGCCGGCGTCGCGACGCGACCGGCGCTCGCGGGTCCCCGGACAGGCGCTCGGTCGGGCGATCCGGGCCGAGCGCCGCAGATGTCAGGGCTCCACGATGACCCCGTTCCAGAAGGCGTAGCGGCCCGCGAACTCGCCGGCGCCACGGCCGTCGTAATCGGCGTCCTTCGGCTNNGTACTCGTCGGTGATCTCCGCCACCGTCGCGCCGTTCCAGACCGCTTTCATTCTGTTCCTCTCGCTGGTTGCCGTTTGCTCAGCCTAGAACGTGCGTTACCCGGCGGCCGGCGCCGGCACTCGCCCGCCGTCTGTAACGGGTCCGACCCGGTTGGCGCGATCGCCGCTAGATTTGGCGTGAGCAAGGAGGGACGATGACCTGCAGCGCCAGCAGCGCCGGCCGGCGTCCGGTGGTCCTGCAACCGGGCGAGGGCCGTGCATATCCGATGGGCCGCATCCTGGCGGTCTTCAAGGCCGGTGGCGAGGAGAGCGGTCGGGAGTATGCGATCTCGGAGTGGTGGCTCGACCCGCACACGAACGGGCCGGGCCCGCACGCCCACCCCGAGGACGACATCTTCTACGTCCTCGCGGGCACGATGAGCGTGCTCGTCGCGACCGAATGGACGGACGCCGAGGCCGGTTCGTTCCTGCTGATACCGGGCGGGGTGACACATGACTTCGAGAACCGCGGACCCGAGCGCGCGGGGATGCTCAATCTCTCGATCCCCGGTGATTTCGAGGAGCACATGCCGGGGATCGCGCGGTGGTTCGCCGACCACCCGCCGGGCGACACGCGCACCGGGTCGGACCGGGCGCCGACGGCGCCGTAGCGGAGCGGACCGGACGCCGGGTCCGGGACGGCCGGGCGGTGGACGCCTACCCGTAGGTGGTGTGCTGCGGCCAGCCCGGGGGCGAGTCCTCCCAGTCCTCCTGCCGCCCGTAGGGGGTGAGGTCGAGGATGTTGTTGGCGAAGAGGACGCGGTCGACCCCGCGTGCGGTCGTCGAGTAGGTCCGGTAGACGTGGTCGCCGTCCCGTAGGAACACGCTGAGCATGAAGCCGTCGCCCGCGCCGCAGTCCGCCGCGAACGTGGAGCCGCGCGACGACACGAACGGCATGGTCCACCCCATGCGGGCCTTGTAGGACTCGATCTGGTCGATCGGCATGTTGGACACGGTCGCCCAGCCCACGCCGAGGTCGGCCAGGTCGTCGAGGCTCGCCACGTTCTTGGTGAAGTGGGTGCACCCGGGGCAGAAGTGATCGGGGCCGACGTCCATGAACTGGTAGACGACGAGCTGGTCGCCGGCACCGAACAGGTCGGGGAGCGTGCACGGGCCCGTCGGTGTGGTGAAGGTGTACCGGCCGGCGTCGAACTCGACCATCGGCAGTCGGCGCCTCCGGGCCGCCAGCGCGTCCTGGACGCGCGTGGCCTCCTTCTCGGCCACGAGCAGCTCGTCGCGTTCGCGCTGCCACTCCTCGGCGGTGGCGATCCGGGGCCTGGCGTCCATGGCTCCCCCTCCTTCGGTCGGGCTCGGGCAGTGAACCGGGCACCACCCGCAGGGAGCCGGGCCGACACCGGGCGATCGTCCCGGCATCGCGCGCCTCTGCGGATGGTGCCGGACCAGTCTTCCACCGGCGGGCCCGTCCGTCCCGGTGTCCGGTGGGACCCCGATCTCCCGGCGGACACCACCTGGTGCGAACTCACCCGGATTCCGCCCGCGCCGCCCGATAGGTTGGCGCTGCGGGGGTGCGTGAGGAGGTAGCCATGAGACCGGTTCGGACCATGCTCGTCACCGTCGCCACCCTGCTCGTGGCGTCCGTCCTGCCCGTGCTGCTGGCACCGTCGCCCGCCGGGGCCAAACCGGCGCCCACGGCGCCCGGCTACTGGTTGGCCGGCGCCGACGGCGGTGCCTTCGCCTTCAACGCCCCCTTCGACGGCTCCGGTGCCGCACCGGGGGGACCCTGCACCTTCTCCCCTCAGCCGCCGAGCACTCTCGACGGCGCGCTCGGGTGTGGCGGGATCGCCGCCACACCGTCCGGTGACGGGTACTGGCTCCTCAACGTCTTCCGGTTCCCCACGGCATTCGGCAAGGCGGCCTCCCCGGGTGAGGTCGGCTGTACGGGGATCGCCGTGGCGAGCGGATCCTGGACCGGACTCGCCTCGACACCCACCGGGGGCGGGTTCTTCCTCACCAGCTCCAACGGGGCCGTCGTCGGCTGCGGTGACGCAGTGCCGATCGGCGGACTCGACCAGGACATCCTCGCCGCCCCGGTCGTCGGCATGGTGGCCACGCACGACGGCGACGGCTACTGGCTGGTG
>PMFY01000413.1:2349-3251 GCA_003157945.1 Acidimicrobiaceae bacterium
TTCGCCTTCGGCGACGCCCGTTTCGACGGCTCGATGGGCGGGAAGCAGCTCAACGCTCCCGTGGTGGGGATGGCGGCGACACCGGACGGCGGGGGGTACTGGTTGGCCGCGGCCGACGGCGGGGTCTTCGCCTTCGGCGCCGCCCCGTTCGAGGGCTCCATGGCCGGGAGTCGGTTGTCCGGGCCGGTGGTCGGCATCGCCACCTACCCGGCCTCGGCTCCCGGCTGAGGCCTCCTGCACCCGACCGTCACGCCGGACGACGTCCCGACCGACGGGTCGATCGTGGGCGTCGTCCGGCGCGGACCGGTCAGGAGAGCCGGGGACCCTCCGACCGGACCCGGGTGACCCGCTCGATCGACGTGCGCAGCTCCTCGAGCCAGTCCGTCTCCTTCTGTCCGACGAAGCGGACGCACCACGCCAACGCCTCGCTCCGGCTGCGGGCCACACCCGCGGCGATCAGGGTGTCGAGCACCTGACGCTCGCCGATGCGGAGGCGGGTCATGACGGGCACGCCGAGGCTGGTGAACACGGTCGTCGTCTCGCCCGTCGTGACGCCCCAGGCGACGGAGCGGCCGGTGGCGGGCTGGACCCGGTCGGCGATCTCCATCCGGGCGGCCCGGGTCGCCTCACGGAAGGCGTCGGGACCGCCGTCGCCCGGTCCGTCGTCGGCCAGGGTGCCGACGACGAGGATCTCGTCGTCGTCGACCGTCAGACGCGGGGGACCGACGAACCAGCCTCCGGGGATCATGGGGGAGACGAGCTCCTCGAGTTTCTGCAGTTCTTTGGAAGTAATCATAATTACAACATTACAACATGTCCCAGCGACTCCGTACGCGGACCCGACCGGTACCTTCGGACCATGAGCACCGACATCGACGCCACGGCCCGGACCATCCACGACC
>PMFY01000285.1 GCA_003157945.1 Acidimicrobiaceae bacterium
GACATGGAGACCTGCTACAAGCTCTTCGACCGCCGGGTGCTCGAGGGGATCACCATCGAGTCGGACAAGTTCGATTTCGAGCCGGAGATCACGGCCAAGGTGCTGCGTCGGGGCTATCGGATCTACGAGGTGCCGATCTCCTATGCCGGCCGTGAGATCAGCGAGGGCAAGAAGATCACCTGGCGGGACGGTGTCGGCGCACTGCGCGCCCTGATCAAGTACCGGTTCACGCGGATCGATCCGTGAGTGATCCGTGAGCGACGCCGCCGCCGGGCGTGTCGCGGCGGTCGTCGTGAACTACGAATCCGGTCCGTCTCTGGCGAGGTGCGTGGGGGATCTGGCGGCTTCGGGACTGGCGGAGATCGTCGTCGTGGACAACGGCTCGTCGGACGGCTCGGTGACGGCTGCACTCGAAGCGGTGCCCGATCTCGTCGTGATCGACCCCGGAGAGAATCTCGGGTATGGCGCAGCGGCCAATCGGGGCGCGGCGGCCAGCTCGACCGATCTCGGACTGCTGCTCGTCTGCAACCCCGACCTCGAGGTGCCCGCCGGTGCCGTCGACGCACTGGTGGCGGCCATCGATGCTGATCGGGGGTGCGCGCTGGTCGGCCCGCTCATCCGCACCCCCGAAGGCGACCGGTATCCCTCGGCACGCCGGTTCCCGTCGATGGTCGACGCCGCCGGCCACGCCCTCCTGGGCACCTTCGCACCGAACAACCCCTTCACCCGGAACTACAGGCGCACNNGCCTGCTTCCTCGCCCGCCGCGACGCCTTCGAGGCGGTCGGCGGATTCGACGAGTCGTACTTCATGTACGCCGAAGACGTCGACCTCTGCTGGCGACTGGGTCGGGCGGGCTACGGGGTCAGCTACGCCCCGGCCGCCGCGGTGACCCACATCCAGGGCATCTCGACCGATCGTCATCCCTACCGGATGATCCTCGAGCACCACCGGTCGTTGCTCCGCTTCGCCTTCCGTACCTCGGAGGGCTGGCGAAAGCTCCTCCTGCCCCTGGTGGCGGTGGGTGCTGCCGTGCGGACGGGGTTGGCCTGCCTCGCCCGGTTCCGGGTCGGCTGAGGGTCGGCTGAGCCGAACTCCGGTGGCTCCGGGCACCGGTCGTGGCACCCGTCGTGGCACCCGGTCCTGTCCCCCGGACCCGGTGGCGGTGTGATGGGGTCGCGCCGGGGGGTCGGAGCGCCCCGACGCCCGATCCACCTGCCGCTTACGAACGCACCGGGCGGACGTTGTAGGGTGTCGGACGGTCATGGCTAACAATTCGACGGGCAAGTGGGTGCAACGCGCCGCCACAACGGGCGGAGGTCGGACATATCGCGGGCAGATGCCCGTCAACTGGTATGCCACCCTGGTCCTCATCTGCGTCGTCGGGCTGTTCCTCGTCGGACTCAGTCGCTATCAGCTCACCCACAGGTCGACCTCCTCGTCCGGCCCGCCGACCACGTCACAGACCTGGTACGCAGGACTGGGAATCAACGTGTGCGGGACGTTCGAGGCGAATCTCCCGGCCAGCACCAACTCGTCGAAGACCGGCCTGACGGCCAACGGGAACGGCGTGGTCACGGTCCATCCGAAGAACAGCTCCGAGTCGGGGAGCAACGCCACGCTCGGCAAGTTCGTGTCGAACTACAAGGGTCTCGAACTGACCAACACGACCCTCCGCTACCCGGGCAAGTCGGCGTACACGAATGGTGACGTCTGCCCGAAGGGCACGCCCGACTCGGGCAAGCCCGGCGTCGTGATCGTCTACAGCTGGCCCAACTTCACCTCGAAGCACGGGGCGGAGACACCGGGCGATCCCCAGAACCTCCTGTTCGCCAACGGCCAGCTCATCACGATGGCCTTCGTCCCGGCCGACGTCACCATCCCGAAGCCGCCGGCCACCGTCATCACCAACCTCATCACGGCCGACCAGGCCGGACCGACGACCGCGACCACCACTCCGACGGCGACGACCGTGCCTGTCGGTACCTCGACCTCATCCACAGTGCCGGCGTCGACTTCGACAACCTCGCCGACCACCACCACGGCACCTAGCGTCACGACGACGACGAAGCCTGGCGGATCGAACGGGTGAGGGCTGTCGTCCTGGTGGGCGGCGAGGGAACCCGCCTCCGACCCCTGACACTGACCGCCCCCAAACAGATGCTCCCGATCGTGGAGCAGTCCATGGTGGAGCGGGTCCTCGGCCATCTGGCCTCCCACGGCATCGACGAGGCCGTGCTCTCCCTCGGCTACCGACCGGACGCCTTCACCTCGGCGTACCCCGACGGGATCATCGCCGGGGTGCGCTCCACCTACGCCGTCGAACCCAGCCCTCTCGACACCGCCGGAGCCATCCGGTTCGCCGCGGCGTTCGGAGCCATCGACGACACCTTCGTGGTGCTGAACGGGGACGTCCTCACCGATTTCGATATCAGCGCCCTCGTGTCGTTCCATCGGGAACGCGGTGCGGAGGGCACCATCGGACTCACCCCGGTCGACGACCCGAGCAGCTTCGGGGTCGTGCCCACCGATGATGACGGAAGAGTCACCGCCTTCATCGAGAAACCTCCCCGTGACGAGGCCCCCACGAACCTGATCAATGCCGGGATCTACATCCTGGAGCCCTCGGTGCTCGGGCGGATCGTGCCCGACGTCCGAGTGTCGATCGAACGGGAGACGTTCCCTGCGATGGTGGCGGACGGCACCCTNNAACGGTCGGCGCTCCGGACCTCCGGCGCCCGATGCCACCGAGCGCCCCGAGCTCGGTCCCGGGGTCTGGGTCATCGGCCAAGCGGACGCTTCGGTGGGGTCCGTCGAACGCTCACTGCTGGGGTGCGGAGCCTCCGTGGCTCCCACCGCACACGTGACCGGATCCGTCGTCGGTGCCGGTGCGCAGGTCGAGGACGGAGCGACCGTCACGGACAGCGTGCTCCTTCCGGGGGCCCGCGTCGCGGCCCGGGCATCCGTCGACGGATCGATCGTCGGTCCCGGTGCAACGGTGGGCCAACGGTGCACCGTGTCCGGTATCTCCGTCATCGGCGCGGGGGCGGTGATCGCGTCGGGCACCTCGCTCGACGGCGAGCGCTACCCCTCGGGCAACTGATCATGCGTGCGCTCGTCACCGGAGGTGCCGGCTTCATCGGCTCGACCCTCGTCGACCGCCTCCTCGCCGAGGACCACTCGGTGGACGTGATCGACGACCTGTCGACCGGATCGCTGACCAATCTGGCCGGGGCCCGTGCGGCCGACAACCAGCTGACATTTCACCGACTGGACATCCGGTCTCCCGAGGTGGTGGACCTCATCGTCCGACGCAAGCCCGAGGTCGTCTTCCACCTCGCCGCCCAGGCCGACGTCCGCGTATCGGTCGCCGACCCGGTGTTCGACGCCGACGTCAACCTGCTCGGGACGCTGAGGGTCCTCGAGGGCGCCCGCGCCGCCGGCGCGTCGCGAGTGGTCTTCGCCGCCAGCGGTGGAACGCTCTACGGCGAGCCTGACGTATCCGAGCTGCCGCTGAAGGAGTCGTTGCCGCAGCATCCGCTGTCGCCGTACGGGGTCTCGAAGAAGGCCGCACTCGACTACCTCATCGCATACCGGGAACTGCATTCCCTCGAGTTCGCCGCGTTGGCTCTGGCGAATGTCTACGGTCCCCGTCAGGACCCGCACGGTGAGGCGGGCGTCGTGGCGATCTTCGCCGAGCGCCTTCTCCGCGGCCAGCCGGTGACCATCTTCGGCACCGGTGAACAGACCCGGGACTTCGTGTATGTCGACGACGTCGTCGACGCATTCGTCCGCGCGGCCACGAAGGGCGGGGGGCTGGTGTGCAACATCGGGACCGGGCGCGAGACCTCGGTGAACACGCTGTTCGAGGAGATGGCCCGCCAGGCCTGCGTCGAGGTGGTCCCGGAGTTCAAACCCTTGCGCACTGGCGAGTTGGACCGCAACTGTCTCGATCCCACGCGTGCCGGCATCCAGCTGGGATGGAGTTCGTGGACCGATCTCGGGGTCGGCACGCTCGCCACGATCGATTTCGTTCGGGCTCGTCTGCAGGAGTCCGGCGAGCTCTAGGTCCGGGATGGCCCGGGTGGAGGTGCGAACTCCGCCGGCCACC
>PMFY01000113.1 GCA_003157945.1 Acidimicrobiaceae bacterium
GCCGCGTCGAGCTTGGCCCGCTCGGCGGCCAGCGAGGCGGTGGTCGCCGTCAGCGCCGATTTGGTGGCGTCCAGCTGGACGATGGACCGGTCGTAGTCCTCGGTCGCCTGGTCGAGTGCGGTCTGCTGCTGCGCGATCTGGGCCTCGATGGCGGCGACCTGGGTCTCGNNCGCCCCGGTGGCCGCGGTGGCCGCGGTGGCCGACAATCCGGCGGTCAGTACCGTCACCAGGGTCGCCGCCGCCACCCAGCCCGGACGGCGGGCGCCCCGGGCGCGGCTCGGCGCGGCCTGGCGGAGTCGTCGTCCGGTCGTCATCGTGGCCACCCTGGCACGGTAGCGCCCGGACGGTGCCCAGACAATGGCTGGTTGGTAGTAGAACACCAGGTCAACCGTATTGTCGTCGCAGATGAACGTCGGATGGACGGTGCGTGTCTGTCAGGGGTCATCGGTCCTCGTCGACGGGCGGGCGGGCCCGGGCACGCTGCTCGGGCCTACCGATGGGTAAGTTGCTCTCCACATCGGCAGGTTCGGGAGTCAACTGGAGGTCGTCGTCGTGGACGGAGTGGTGGAGGTCCGGGGCGGACGAGTGCGGGGCGTCCGACGGGAGGGCATCTGGTCCTTCTCCGGGATCCCGTACGCCGCCTCGACCGCCGGGGAGCGCCGCTGGAGGCCCCCGGCGGCGCCGGAGCCGTGGCCCGGCATCCGCGACTGTGACCGGTTCGGCCCGGTGGCCCCGCAGGCCATGGGCTTCATGGACCAGGCCCTGAGCGGGGGAGGGGAGCCACCCGAATCCGACGAGGACTGCCTCAACCTCAACGTGTGGACGCCCGGCCTCGACGGCGGGCGCCGCCCGGTGATGGTGTGGGTGCACGGCGGGTCGTTCATGACGGGGACGGGGTCGTCCGGGCTCTACCGCGGCGGCCAACTGGCCCGGTCCGAGGACGTCGTCGTCGTGACCATCAACTACCGCCTCGGCCTCCTGGGCTTCCTGGCCCATCCGGCGCTGGACGACCCCGGGCAGACCTGGCTCGACGGTCGGGAGTGGACCGGGTCGGGCAACTGGGGCCTGGCCGACCAGGTGGCGGCGCTGGTGTGGGTCCGTGACCACATCGCCGGGTTCGGGGGCGACCCCGGCAACGTCACCCTCTTCGGGGAGTCCGCCGGCGGCATGAGCGTGTCGGCGCTGCTGGCCGTGCCGGCCGCCGACGGCCTCTTCCACCGGGCCGTCGTCGAGAGCGGACCTCCCTTCACCTGCACGCTCGAGGTGGCCGCCGCGCGGGCCGAGCGGCTGGCGGCCCACCTGGACGTGGCCTGTACCCGCCAGTCGTTGGTGGGGGTGCGCGCCGAACGTCTGGTCGCGGCGGGGTCGGAGTACGTCGAGACCGGGGCCGATGCCGGACTGCTGATGACCCCGGTGGTCGACGGCGGACTCCTGGCGACGCCCCCCGAGGAGGCGGTGGCCGCGGGCTGCGCCGCGTCGATCCCCCTCCTGGTCGGGACGAACCGGGACGAGTCGGCGTTCTTCGTCCTGGGCAGTCCCAAGCTGATGGGACTCGCCATGGACGGTCTGCGGCACTGGGTCCGACGGGTGACCCCGGACGACGGGTCGGCGGACCGGGTGGTGTCCGCCGTGCTGGCCGCACGCGAGGAGCGGGGCGAGTCCACCGCTCCCCGGGACCTGTGGTCCGCCATCGCCACCGAGGTGGTGTTCCGGGTGGGGACGGCCCGCTTCGCCACCGCCCACGCGTCGGCCGCCGCGCCCGGGGTGGGCACGTACGCCTACCTCTTCACCTGGGAGTCCCCGGCGTTCGAGGGCGTGCTCGGGTCCTGTCACGCACTCGAGATCCCGTTCGTCTTCGGGACCCTGAAGAACCCGGTCGTCCAGGCGTTCTCCGGTGGGGGCGACGACGCCTTCGCGCTGTCGGCGCTCATGGGCCGTGCCTGGGCGAGCTTCGCCCGGTCGGGGGTGCCGGAGTGCGAGCTGCCCGACGCGGGCGTGGTGCCATGGGCGGCGTGGGACGCGACAGCTCGACCGACCACCGTGCTCGGCCCCTGGCCGGGAACGCCCGGCCTGGTCCGCCGGGTCGACGACCCGCGTGGTGTCGAGTTGGCCGCGGTGGACGCCGTACTGGGCCCCTTGCCGGGGCACCGGACCGGCTGAGGAGAGGGTCCGCCGCGGTCCGGGTGCCAGTGCCACGACCGCCGGGGCCCGGGGCCCGGTCGGCATGGTCGGCCCGGTCGGCATGGTCGGCCCGGTCGGCATGGTCGGCATGGTCGTACAGTCATTCCGACCGGGGGACGTAGCCCAATTGGCAGAGGCAGGGCGCTTAAACCGCCCCGAGTGAGGGTTCGACTCCCTCCGTCCCCACCCTGTGATGTCCCGGGTCGTCGGCCCGTGCAGCTCGCCGACCGCGGCTCGTCCGCGACGGGTTGCGGCGGAGGAGCGCAGTGGCGGACCGGTGGTGCCGCGGCTCGCTCGGACACCGGTCCCTGGCTAGTCTCCAGCCATCGGGATCCGGCCGGCCGCCGTGGACGGAGGTCGACCGTGGACCTCCGGAGGAAGGTGGAGTCGAGTGCATCTCTCTGGACATGCAGGAGCTCGGACGGTGCGACGTGCGGTCGGCCCTCTCGTGGTGGTCGTCGCGCTGGTGACCGGTGCCGGGGCGCTGGTGAACGGTGCCGGGGCGCTGGCGACCGGTGCCGGGGCGCTGGCGACCGGTACGCACCCCACCACCTTCACCGGTGCTCGAGCGGTCAGCCCCGGCGTCGTCCGTATCGAGCCCGGACTGATCCACCCCACGACCATCCATCCGGCCGCCGAGGTGGACGGCGGCGGCCCTCCCACGACGGCCACCTGTGAGGCCGACTACGGCGTGGCCTGCTATTCCCCCGGCCAGCTCCAGAAGGCGTACGACCTGAAGCCGCTCTTCGACAAGGGCGTCGACGGCACGGGCCAGACCATCGTCATCGTCGACGCCTACGGCTCGCCCACCATCCAGACGGACCTCAGCGTCTTCGACGCCGCGTTCGGCATCCCGGCTCCGCCGTCACTGACCGTCATCCAGCCGGCGGGCCCGGTGCCGCCCTACGTCGAGAACAGCAACCGGGAGGGATGGGCGGGCGAGACGGACCTCGACGTCGAGTACGCCCACTCGATGGCCCCGGGGGCCGCCATCCTCCTCGTCGAGACGCCGACCAACGAGAACGAGGGCACGAGCGGCTTTCCGCAGATCGTGGCCGCCGAGACCTACGTCATCGACCACCACCTCGGTGGTGTCATCAGCCAGAGCTTCAGTGCCACGGAGGAGAGCTTCCCCTCGGCGGCGTCCCTCCTCGGACTGCGTTCGGCCTACGTCGACGCGGCGGCCCAGGGGATCACCGTCCTGGCCGCCTCGG
>PMFY01000157.1 GCA_003157945.1 Acidimicrobiaceae bacterium
GCGATTTCGAGGTGCTCCGGGGTCGATCAGGAGCGCCCGAACCGGCCATCTACTACTGAGGACCGCCAAGAGCCGTCAACGACCCGAGGGCTCCGGCAACCTCGTCCTTGTCGACTGGGGAATGATGTGCCCCCGATCACCGGTCAGGCCCCCGGCCACAGCTGAATCCGCCAGTCGGGAACTGGTGACGTCGGTCCTCCGACACTGGAGAAACCTGCAGGTCAGACGATTGATGTGAGCCGGATCCGTGCGATCGCGACACGAATCCTCAACCACGCGATCGGCAACGGAGATGAAACGCCTCAGCCGGTAGGTCGTCCAGTCAACAGGCATGGTGAAGGCGGCCTCTGTCACTGCCTGACCGAAGCGCTCGGGCAGTCATCGGCGATTGGAGGCAATCGGATCGATGCACGACTATTGCTTGCCTCACGACCAACACTCGAGGATCGTGGTCTGGACCGACGAGACTCTGCTCATGCGACGCCGTTCGTCGCTACCGTGGCGGGTACCAACCCGTTGCCGCGAGGAGTCGATCAGGCGTGGTGCCGATGTCCCAGGATGAGAGCAGACCTCTCCCCACGGTGGTGGACCGCTCGACATTTGACGAGCAACTGGAGGCGCTGCGGTCGAGGGAGAAGGCACATACCCGGGAAGGGGACGCAATCGCCGCCGCCCGCCGCCGGCTGCCGATCGTCGAGGTCGCTGCGGACAGCCCGTTGCTCGGGCCGAACGGCCCTGTCACCTTGCTCGACTCGTTCGAAGGCCGACGTCAGCTCATTGCCTACTATTTCATGTGGTGGCCAGGCCGAGCCGCGGCCGAGCAGTGCGAAGGTTGTACGTGGGTGATGAGCCAACTGGGCGAGCTTGCCTACCTGCACTCCCGCGACATCACCTTCGCCGTTCTCTGCCAGGGGCGGAACACCGCCTACGGCCCCGGCGATGCGCAGACGTCGTACGACGAGAGCCTTCGCTACCGCACCTTCATGGGCTGGGACATGCCGTGGTACTCGGCCCAACCCTCACTTGACACGCTCCTGGTCGGCCGCGAGCACGGTCTGTTCCACCTGGTGTGCTATCTGCGCGATGGCAACCGGGTCTTCGAGACGTACTGGACCAAACGCCGTGGTGCCGAGGCGCTGGACTACAGCTACGCGCTGATGGACCTGACCGTGTTCGGCAGGCAGGAGGACTGGGAGGACTCGCCTGTGGGCTGGCCGCGGCGCGGGCACGCGACACGGACCCTGGGCGGGGCTCCCGAGTGGCCGCCCCTGTGGGAGTGGCCGGGTGGTCGTCCCACCTCGCAATGGCCCCGGTTCGCAGCCGGGTACCCGGACGATCTGGGAGCGGCTGACGAGGGTGCGGCGCCACCTCCGGGGCACCGCCACTGATCGTTCGTGCCGTCGGCGAATGCATCCCCATTCGCCGGGAACGGGTCGGTGATCAAACGCCGTCGCCCCGGGGGACTCGGACTCGGGTTCCGCTGGAGACGGGCCGCAAGCTGCCGGAGCATCCCCTGAGCAGCAACCGGGTTCCATGCGGCTCCGGTGACTCCAGTGAGCGTCCGCTGGGGATCCCGGAAATGGCCGGTGACAAGTCCCTCCGGTGACGTTGCTGGGCCCATGACACGGCTTCCTCCGAGTCTTTCGGCCCCTGTCAGGCGGCTTCGACTGTCGGCACGACGACGTAGAACGCCGCGTGGCTCTCAATGTGTGAGCCGCCCCCGATGCCGCCAGGGAAGGCGGCTCTGTCCTCGTGACGCCGCCGCGGCCCATCCGCCGGTCTGGAGAAAGCTGCATCAGCTCGACGTGGCGTACGCCCCGCGGACGATGGCCGCCATCGCTCGCCCATCGGCTCCCATGAATCATGATCGCCGGTCGAGCGAAGCTCTCACCCTTTCGCGTAGGTGACTGTGGCGGTCTCGGTCGATCCGTCGCCCGAAAGCATGACCGTCCCGCCCGTCGCCTTTCCGCCGATGTCACCGGAGAAGGACCTTCCCCCGTCGAGAGCGTACTGACCAGCCACCGGGAATCCACCGAGCGTCCCCGTGACAGTGAGCGGACCGCTGTGGTCTTGCTCGTTGCTGTAGTGGAGCGAGAAGGCGGCGGATCCGAGGGTTCCCGTGACTGTTCCTACGGTGAGGTCGTTCTGGTAGGCCGCCTGGTCTATCGACAGGACTCCGGAGAGCGCCTGGCCTCCGAGCGTTCCGGAGAAGGAGTTCGATCCTCCCTCCTCCCACTCGATCTGACCGTTCCCGCTGAGCGGTGGAATGGGGATGGCACTTCCGCGGGCTGGGCCGCTGGGGGACTGACCGGCCGTGGTAGCCGAAGAACCGGCCGACGATCCACACGCGGCCGCGCCCACGATCAGGATTCCGCCCCCGCCAAGAAGCTCCAGGAGCCGACGCCGTCCGAACCGATGGGTTTCCGAGTCGACCAACGCTGTGAGGTCCGTCTGTTCTGCCCGCATTCCGCCTCCGATTCGATACGCAAGATGGGACGTGGGACTTCGATTCCACTAGGTCTTCCTGCGTCAATCGCCCTGTCCAAGTCTGAGGCGAATGTCCGCCACCTCCTGGTCGGCTCACCCCACAGGCAACTTGAGTCTTCGAGTGGTTCACCGGTCCGGGATTCACCCAGCCCCTGAAATGTACCGGGGCGGTCCGGCCCACGCCGCCACACCGTGTACGCACGGTCGCCCCCGTTCCCGCCCGTGGGGACCGCATCGACTGGTGCAGCCGTGAATTCGGAGTGCTCCCATCCCACCGATTCCCGTAGGCTCTGACCGGGGAGAGGCGGTCGAGCATGGGACGAATGGGCAGGACCGGGGCGCTTCTGGTCGCTGCAGTGGTTGTCTCCGCCACGCTCGAGCTCGGCGTAGGTTCGCCACCGGTCGAGGGCGCGGCCGCCGGAGCACCGCCCGTTGCCGGCGCTCTCTATTCCTGGGGCATCAGCTTCGACGGTCAACTCGGCAACCACACCTTCTCCGGGCCGGCAACCTGTGCTGACGGTGCCACGTGTAGTCCGTCGCCTGTCGAGGTCTCGTTGCCCGCGGGCGTGACGCCGGTGGCGGTCGCCGGGGGCGGCAACTCGGGCTACGCCATCGGATCGGACGGGAACCTGTACGGATGGGGTGAACGTCCGGTGGGTGACGGGACGGCGGTGAACCGCACCCACCCCGTCCGGGTACTGCTGCCCTCCGGAGTCGGCCCGACCGCCATCGCCGGTGGAGTGAACTCCGGCTACGCGATCGGCAACGACGGAAGGCTCTACGGCTGGGGCTCCAACTGGGCCGGTCAGCTCGCGTCCGGCTCGGAGCGATCGAGCCTGACCCCCGCGGTCATCACCCTGCCCGGCGGGGCGACACCGGTGGCGATTGCGGCCAGCAACGCCACGGCGTACGCCCTGGGCTCGGACGGGCGACTCTACGCATGGGGCGACGATGCCCAGGGCGAGGTGGGCAACGGTGCGACATCGTCGAAGGATGCGACCCCTACGCCGGTCCCGTTCCCCTCCGGGGTGACCCCGGTCGCCGTGGCCGCCGGTCAGGCCGCGGCCTACGCCGTGGGTTCGGACGGGAATCTCTACGCCTGGGGCGACAACTACTGGGGCGAGCTCGGAATCGGGGCGGCGGCCGGGCCCGACAGTTGCAGTGGCGTCCCGTGTTCGACCGTCCCGGTGAGGGTGGTGCTCCCGGCCGGGGTCTCGCCGAGGTCCGTCGCCGCCGGCGCCGGTTCGGCGTACGTCCTGGGCTCGGACGCCACCATCTATGCATGGGGTGACAACGGGGCCGGGCAGGTCGGAGACGGAACTTCCGGCTCCGACCCGGTCCTCGCCCCGGTTCCGGTGTCGCTGCCCCCGGGAACGGACCCGACCGGCGTCGCCGCCGGAGGGTACGGGGACGGCTTCGCCATCGGATCGGGCGGCGAACTGTACGCATGGGGCTCGAACAGCACGGGACAGCTCGCTGTCGGTTTCGTCGCCGGCCCGCAGACGTGTGCCGTCGACGAGCCCCCCTACTCCTTCGCCTGCAGTCCCGAACCGGTGCTGGTTCCGCTACCGGGGCCCGTCCGTGCGATCGCCGCCCCGTTCGACGGTGGGTACGCGATCGCCGCCGCGGGGATCGTCGGTCCGTCGACGACGCTGCACCTCGTCAGCTCACGCCTGCGATCGGTAGCGGTCGGGCATCCGGCCAACTTCCGGGCGACCGTCAGTGCTCCCGACGGGAGGCCGCAAGGGACCGTGCAGTTCTCCGTCGACGGGACCCCCTGGGGCCCGCCCGAACCGTTGACGGTGAGGCATGCGACCACGACGGTGACGTCCCTCCCCGTCGGGACGGACACGGTCGGCGCCGCGTTCTCCAGTACGAACGGCTTCCTCCCCAGCTCGGCGTCGGTCACCCAGGTCGTCGTCGGACACCGCTCCGGCTGATCGGCCAGCGGTGGAGGCCACCGATGCGTCCGTCCGCGCCGGAGCGTGCCCGAGATCGAACATTGGTACCGTGGGCCCGGGCGGATGGACCACCCGAAGGACCAGGCGACGAGCGCGCGGAATTGCAGGGCATATGGGGAGCCACCGGGGCGCAGCCGTGGGGACGGCCTCGACTCCGCCTCCGGTCGGAGGCGGTGGCCCGGGGCGCCTCCGGTCCGTTCTGCGCCCGGACACGTGTGACGCGCGGCGTCACCGGTGTCGTGCACAGCTCGTGGGTGCAGCAACGATCTGCGCCCTCGTCCTCTGCATCTGCGCAGCACCGGCGGCGTCGGCGACCAGCACCGGCGTCCCCGTCCCTCAACGGCTCACCACACCGGTCACCGCCGGGGGACAGGCACCCGGTCACGGAGTGGCCACGAGCTCGGTCGGGGGTCACACCGTGTCGTTGACCGACCAGGAGATCGGGGACCCGTTTCCGAACCTGCTGCAGACCGTCCTCTCCCGCGCGAAGGAGGTGGGCCGGCCCGTTACGAGCATCCGTGTCGGGCGGTATCCCTGGGGGGTGGCCTCCGACGGCACCGACGTCTGGGTGACGAACTCGGGGAGTGACACCGTGACCAAGGTCACGCCCTCCGGTCGGATCGTGGGCAGCTACCGGGTCGGCCACCATCCGGAAGGGATCGCGTTCGGTGGGGGCGGGATGTGGGTGGTCGACAACGGGGGCGACACCGTCACCGAACTGGCCGTGTCGACCGGGCACGTCCTGGGCACGTTCCCGGTCGGGACGTATCCGGTGGGCATCGCCGTCGCCGGATCCGATGTGTGGATCGCTGATCAGGGAGCGGGAACGCTGACCCGATTGGGCGAATCAGACGGGCGGCTCCTCGGGACCTACCGGGTCGGAACCGACCCGGAGAACCTGGCCTCCGACGGCACGAACCTCTGGGTCACCAACCCCGCCACGGACGACGTCATCAGGGTGGCGGCGTCCACGGGCGCGGTGGTGGGGGAGTACCGGGTCGGACGCTCTCCCTACGGCGTCACCTTCGACGGATCCGACGTGTGGGTGACCAATGCCGACGTCGGGAGCGACAGTGTCACACGACTGGCCGCGTCGGACGGGACCGTCATCGGGACGTATCCCGTCGGGTTCAATCCCTTCGGCGTCGCCGTCGGGGGAGGCCACGCCTGGGTGGCCAACGGTGGCGCCGACACCGTCACCGAACTGGATGCGGCCACGGGCCGCACGCTCCGTACCGTCACGCTGCCCAACGGCGAGCCGGTCGGAATCGCCCTGCAGGGCACGTCGGTCTGGGTGGCCGACGGCACCCGTCGGCTGGTCCGGCTATGAGGACCCGGTCGTGATCGGTGCCGGCCCCACGAGGACGAGTCCACCCACTCCGGACGGCACGATGCCGACCGCGTAGCACCTCGTGGGCGAAGGGCACGCCACACCCTGGAGAAAGCCGACCCCGGAGGGCACGGGTTCATCGATCCAGTCCGCCCCGGCATCGTCCGTGGCCAGGATGTCACCCTGATAGCTGCTGGTCTCACCCACGACGAAGCAGGTCGACGACGACGGGCAGGCGACAGCCGTGGGAAAGGCACTCCCGGACGGCGTGGCGTGGCTCAACCAGGGCTTGCCGCCGGTCGTCGTCGTCAGGATGATCCCGGTCAGGGAAGCGGTCGTGCCAGGCGCGAAGCAGTTTGTCGCCGACGTGCAGGCGATCCCGGCGAAGCTCAGGATCCCAGGGGGGATCTTCTGGCGGCGCCAGCTGACCCCGGCGTCGGTGGTGGCGACGATCTCGCCGTGGTACGGGCCGGTGGTCCCGACGACGAAGCATTCCGTCGTGGACGGGCAGGCCACAGCGGCCGGAAAGAAGCTCGTGTTGGGGACCGGCTGGGTGGTCCAGTCGGCGCCGGAGTCCGTGGTGGCGACGATGGTGCCGAAGCCCTGACGGTCGAAACCCGCGGCGAAGCAGGTCGTGGTCGACGGGCAGGCGATGCCGTAGAGATCCGCGGTTCCGGCCGGGAGTGACTGGGCGATCCACGTGGTGCCTCGATCGACTGTCGCCACGACGGTGCCCTGCGTCGGGCTGATGTAGCCGACGGCGAAACAGTGGGTAGCCGATGGGCACGCCATCGCGTTGAGGCCCCCGGTCCCCGCCGGCACGGCCCAGGCGGTCCAGGCTCTTCCCGAGTCCCCGGTGCCGACGATGTCCGCGGCACTCGCACCGTTGTCCCCCGTGGCGAAGCACCTCCGGGTGGAGGTGCAGGCGATCGCCGTGCTGCTGGGTACAACGGGATACGACGGGCTCCGGACCCAGTGCCCTCCGACCCCGGAGGCATCCCCCGTGCCCGCCGAGGTGGGCACCGGGACCCGCACGTCTCCCGAGGAGGCCCGATCCGCGGCGCCGGAGGTCGTGGTGGGCGCAGCCGACAGGGCGGATGCCGCCGCGATCACCGCCACCGCGACCACACGAGGGAGGAGCGCCCGGCGACGTCGCCCCACGGCATCCGCCACGATCCGTACCACCGCCATGCCTCCCTACGCTCCGGATCCGAGGTAGAGAGTGCCGGATCGGTAGTCGAGGACGAACGATCCCAGGCTGCTCAAGGTGTCAGAGCCGATCAGGCCCTCGGCGCCGGGGGAGGAGGTGGCGGCCAGGGCGGTGACGATCGGACCGGGAGCCAGGGGGATCGAGCCGATCGACCAATGACCGCTGGAGGCCATCGGAGCGCTGGTGGTACAACCGAACGAGGTCACGGACCGGACGGGTCCCGTTCCCGTGAGGCCGAGGCCGGCCGCCAGCGTGGCGGTGGTCTCCGACATCAGGGCCCCCGAGGCGACGTCGAACGGGTAGGGGCCGCGGACTCCGAACGACACTTGGGCGACGACGGAGGTGCCGGAGGCGGACGTACGGACGTCGACGGGGATCGGGCTGCCCGACCCGACGCCGACGAGGTCCGAGGGGCCCGGGTCAGCGGTGTTACCCGCCACGGACATGCCCGGCGGCAGCGCGGGCCCTTCGGGGCCGTCCAAGGTGAGAATGCGCGCCACGTAGTCGACCCGGATGGCGCCGAAACGACCCAGGACGTCGGACCCGAGCAGACCCATGGGCTGTCCGGCCAGGCCGAAGCCGGGCAGTCTGATGACCGGCACCGACTGGGCGGTCAGAGGAGTGGAGCCCAACGACCACCGCGGCACCGCGACATGGAGCTGCACCGTTGCGCATCCCGGCTGGTGGAGGATCTCCGGTGGTGCATCCGCTCCGAGTCGGACGTAGTCCAGGAGGTGCGTGTCGAAGAGGGTCGTCGATGCACCGGTGTCCAGGACGAACGGGAAGGGGCCGCGGCCGTCGACACAGACGGCGACGAGGACCCGAATGGCTCCGTCGAGGTGCTGCACTTCCAGGTCGACGCGGTCCGGCGACGGAACCTGGGCGGCGGATCCCCCGCACGTGTCACCGGCGGGGAGGAGCGACGGGATCGTC
>PMFY01000403.1 GCA_003157945.1 Acidimicrobiaceae bacterium
GGCGCCGACGTCATCAAGGTGGAGGACCCCCGGGGGGGCGACTTCATGCGCACCATCGGGCCCTTCGCCCCGACCGACGACGCCGGCCCGGGCTACTCGATGTGGTGGGCCGTCGAAGGGCGCGGCCGCCGGGGGGTGACCCTCGACCTGCGGCGTCCCGTGGGCCAGGACCTGTTCCGTCGCCTGGCCGCCACGGCCGACGTGGTCTGTGAGAACTTCCGACCCGGCGCCATGGAGCGCTGGCACGTCGGCCCCGACGACTGCGACCCCCGACTGGTGTGGGCGAGGATCAGCGTCTTCGGCCAGGACGGGCCGAACGCGGGGCGCACCGGCCTCGACCGCATGGGGATCGCCTACGGCGGACTGCTCCACCTGACCGGCTACGCCGACCGGCCCCCGGTCCGGCCCGGGCTGTCGGTGTCGGACTACCTGACCGGCGCCTTCGCCGCCTCGGCCGTGTCCGCCGCCCTCTACCGGCGGGACGGGCCCGACGGCACCGGCCACGGCGGCGTGGTGGACGCCACGCTGACCGAGTCGATCCTGCGGATCCTCGAGTGGACCATCGCCGGCCAGGACCGCCTGGGGATCACCCGTGGGCGCGAGGGGAACCGCATGGCCAATTCGGCGCCGCTGGACAACTACCCGACGGCCGACGGCAATTACGTGTGCGTGGTGGCCGGTTCCGACACCAACTTCCGTCGGCTGTGCGCGGCCATGAACCGGCCCGGGCTGGCCGACGACCCCGAGTGGGCCACGCTCGCCCAGCGGGCGGCGCGTTCCGACGAGATCAACGACGTGGTGGCGACGTGGACGTCGGGTCTGACGGCGGCCGAGGTGGAGGCGGCGTGCACCGCCCACGAGGTGCCGGTGGCCACCGCGTACACCGCCGTCGACATCCTGGCCGACCCCCACATGGCCGCCCGCGGCGACCTGGTCACCGTGGACGACCCGGTGGCGGGGCCCCACCGGCAGCAGGCCCCGGTGCCCCGGCTCGACGGGCACACCCCGACCGCCCCCCGGCCCGCGCCCCGGCTCGGCGAACACAACGACGAGGTCTGGCGGGACCTGGTCGGACTGTCGACGGACGAGCTCGACCGCTGCCGGGCCGACGGCGTGATCTGAGCGGGGGACGACCGGACGCCATGCCCCACATCGCCGTGCTCGCCCCGATGCCCCTCGAGTTGGACGCCGTCGTGGCGGCCTTCGGTCTCGAACCGGCCGTGGGCGGTGGGGACTCCTGGACGGGCCGGGTCGGGCGGACGACGGTCACCGCCGTGCGCACGGGCATGGGGCCGGCCCGGGCCCGTGCGGTGACGGACCAGGTGCTGGACGGGTCCGGGTCGGGTGACCCACCGGTGGGCCACGTGATGGTGGTGGGCGTCTGCGGTGGACTCGACCCCGCTCTCCCGGTCGGCACCGTCCTGCGGCCCGACGTGGTCGTCGACCACGCCACCGGGGCCCGGTTCCGCCACGCTCCCCCGGGCGACGGGCCGACGTCCGGGGGGATCGTCACCACCGAGGGGGTCGAGTTCGACGACGGGCTCAGCCGGGCCCTGGCCGCCCGGGGCTTCACCGGGGTGGACATGGAGTCGTCGGCCGTCGCCGGCGTCTGCGAGACCCGGGGCGTGTCGTGGACCGTCCACCGGTGCATCAGCGACCGGTACGTCGATGGGCTGCTCGACGAGAGGATCGTGGCCTTCACCGACGCCGACGGCAACGTGGACGTGGATGCGGTGGTGCGCCTCCTCGAGGAGGATCCCGACCTCGGGCCGAGGCTCGAGCGCCTCGGCCGTGATGCGGCGGAGGCCGCCCGGCTGGCCGCCGAGGACGCGCTGGCCGTCTGCCGGCTGCTCGACGCGGCCGGTGCGACGTGACCGCAGACGATCAGCTCGTGTAGTCGACCGGGCCGGCTCCCGCGATGCCGACGGCGAACGCCAACCCGCGCAGCCCCGCGTTGGCCGTCAGCGGCCAGATGCTGTGCACGGTGTCCGGGGGGATCCTGATCAGGTCGCCCTGACCCACTTCCCGCTCCTCGTCGGCGATCTTCATGATGCCGCGTCCCGAGATGATGTAGTAGAACTCGTGCGTCGGATGGGAGTGCGGGTCGACCAGACCCCCGCCGGCCACCTCCCACTCGCTCACGAGCTCGAGGAACCCGCCACTGGTGGCGTCCCGGAGTTCACCCGGTTGGATGAGCCACCAGACGGGCACCGTTCCGGCGTGCTCGATGACCGGGGCCACGTCTCGGGCCGAGCGGACGTCCATGAGTTGCTCCCTCCCTCGATCCATCCGATCGGCGGACGGACGACGACCGACGAGTGTACGGCCGGAGGTCCGGGCGTGCTGACCGGACACCGCAGGGCGGAACCGTCCGGACGCGTCGGGCCCCGTCCGCCGTTCGGGGTGGCTCGCCGATGCGGCGGAAGGGGCGGGGCGGTCGTCCGGTCGCCGCGACCACGCCGGCCGACGGTCACGTAGCCTCTGTGCGTGTCTCCCGACGACCACGTGTCGGCCGCCCGGAACGTCTTCGACGTGGCGGCGGAGACGTATGTCCGGTACGTGGGCACGGAGGTCGGCCCGGCGACGGAGCACGCCGTCGACCGGGCGCTGCTCCTGGGCTTCGTCGACCTGGTCACGGGACACGCCACGGCTCCGGTCGCCGATGTCGGGTGCGGACCAGGCCGGGTGGCGGCATTCCTGGCGGATCACGGTCTCGATGCTGTCGGGGTGGACCCCTCCCCGGCGATGCTCGCCGTCGCCCGGACGGCCCATCCGGGCCTGCACTTCGACGAGGGCCAGCTCGATGCGCTTCCCATCGGGACGGGAGCGCTCGCCGGTGCCGTCTGCTGGTACTCGATCATCTACACACCCCTGGATGGGCTCGACGCGGCGTTCGACGAACTGGCGAGGGTGCTGCGTCCGGGCGGCTTCCTCCTGCTCGCCTTCCAGACGGGGGGCACGCCCGTACACCGGGAGGATGCGTTCGGTACCCACCTGCCCCTCACCAGCTACCGACACGGGGTGCACGAGGTGACCGACCGCCTGGAGAGGTCGGGGTTCCGGATCTGCACCACCACCCTGCGGGCGCCGACACTCGATCACGAAACCACTCCCCAGGGATTCGTCATCGCCACGAACCACCGCCGGTGACCCGCGAGGTCCGGTGACGCCCGTGGGCGGGCGCGGCCCGGTGCCTANNCCTACCGAGCCGCCCGGACGAGACCCTGCGCGGCACGGACGAACTCGTAGGCGGCTCCCCCAGCTTGGATCCACCATCCCCCCTGCCTCCACTGAGGCTCGGCGGGAACCAACCGGACGCGGAGGTCGGGACGCAATTGCTGCAGGTACCGGCTGGCCCGGCGCACGTGGAACCAGTCGGATGCGATGGCCAGGCTGTCGGCCTCCAGCAGGTGCGGAAGCGACCGTTCCACGTTCTCACGGGTGGACCGCGCCGTCGGCTCGACGACCACCCGACGGCCGGGGGCGAGCCGGGCGAGCCGCTCAGCCTCACCCTGGTGCCCACTGACCACCAGCAGTCCGCCACCATGTGCGGCCAGCGTCTTCACGGCGACGTCCACCCGCCACCGTTCGACCGCCCGATGGCGACCGCCGTAGCCGGGAACCAGGACGGCCACTGACACGGGCGCGATCCTACTGAACCCCGCGGGCGGACAGCGGTGGTCGGCGGCCCCGGCACCCCGTGGCGACGTGCCGTGGCCCCGTTCCGTAGGATCGCAGGATGATCGGGCGGCTGGAACTCCCCCTGACGGACGGAGCCATCCAGCTGCGTCCGTTCGACCTGGACGATGTCGGCGACGTGACGGACGCGTGCCAGGACCGGGAGATCTCCCGGTGGACGGACGCCGTGCCGTGGCCCTACACCGAGGATCACGCTCGAGGGTGGATCTCTGCCCATCCCCGATGGTGGGAACGGGGTGAGGTGGCCCCGTTCGCCATCGTCGATGCGGACGATGGGAGCTTCCTCGGTGCCATCAGCCTGATCTTCCCGGAGGACCGACCACCTGCGGCCGGATACTGGGTTGCCCGATGGGGGCGCAACCGGGGGGTCGCCACGGCCGCCCTCGTCGTGATCACCAATTGGGGGTTCGACGCGCTCGGCCTCGCGTCGATCACTCTGGCCACGATGCTCGGCAATGTGGCGTCCGAGAGGGTCGCCCAGAAGGCGGGCTTCGCCTTCATCGGCGAGACATCCGAGTACCGGCCCCCGAGGAATCCGGAGAACTGCTACCGCGTCAGGACGTGGGAGCGGAAGTGCCCGTCCGGTGCGACTCCGGCCGCCGATCGCTGACCGCCGCACCGACTGCGCAGGTGGCTGGTTCCCGGCTCTGTGGGCTACCCGATCGGCTCCTTGAGCACTCTGCAGTCCCGGGTCAACCTGGTCACGGAGGCCGTGACCCCCGAGGCGTCACCATGCCTGAGGCTGGTGAGGGTCGCCAGGTCCAAGGTCTTGGCATCAGCGGCGACGTGGGCGAATGCCGGGTCGTTGCCCGCACCGCTCATGCCCACGGACTCGTACCAGGGTCCGTGGGAGAGCGCCAGGAGGGCACGACTCGGGTCGTGGGCAAAGGTGACCGCCGCGCCGGCCACCGCTGCAGGCAGCCCGGCCAAGGAACTGCAGCCCTCCTTCACCAGGCGTGAAGCCTGGGCGGCGGTCGGTGGTGGGCGGGTGGTGACGGCGACGAACCCGGTGCCGAGCCTCGTCGTCGAGGTGGTGGACGCCGCTGGGCTCGAGCAGGCGGCCAGGGCGCAGCCGGAGACGCCGAAGACCACCAGTGCGCCCCACTGCTTCCGGAGGCCAACGATCGACACGGCCGGAGTCTCCCAGATCGGCAGGGCGGTGTCCGGTGTCCGGTGCGCGGCGTGCCGGGGGCCCGGTGGACGGGACGGTCAGCAGCGGTAGACGCGCTCGGCGTTCCCGGCGAAGAGCTTCGCGCGCGAGTCGCCGTCGAGGCCGGCCGTCACCTCGTCGAACACCCCGTAGAGCTGATCGAACGTGCCGTACATCGAGTCCACCGGGAAGTTGCTGGCGAACAGGCAGCGGTCGACGCCGAACACCTCGATGGCGTACTCGAGCCAGGGCCCGAAGGCGTCGACGCCCAGGGTCTCGAGCGGCATCGCCAGTCCCGAGAGCTTGCAGACCACGTTGCCACCGAGGCCGGCCAACGCGTCCATCCCCTCCCGCCACAGGGTCCGCTCCTCGTCGGCACCCGACCGGGGCCAACCGGCGTGCTCGACCACGACCACCAGGTCGTCGAAGCCGGCCAGCCCGGCGGCGGCCACGAGCAGCTGGTCGGGATGGGTCATGAGCTCGAACACGAGATCGCGCTCCTGGAGGGCCCGGAGCACCCCGGGCTCGGGCAGGGGTCCCTCGAACCGGCCCATGGGTCGGACGCCACGGAAGCGGGCCGCCGTCATCTGGCGATCGAGGAGCTCGACGGCCTCGGCCACCGAGTCCGTCGGGGGGATGCCGCCGATGATGGCATCGGGACCGCCGCGGGCCGGGGCCTCCCCGTCGAGCTCGATGGTCTCGTCGACCGAGTACCGGCCGGTGGCGGCGGCCACGTTGACGAACTTCTCGACGTTCCATCCGGCGGACTCGGACCGGTACGTGTCGATGTCGAAGCGACGGTACATCCGGGACACGTCCGCGGTCTCCGGTGCCTGGGGATGGGACAGGTACGGGTACCAGTCGGTCCGGGCGGGATCCCACAGGTGAACGTGGGCGTCGACGACGCGGGCGGGTCGCTCGGTCATCCGGGGGTCCCTCCGGTCGGGTGGCCGCCGGCGCCGATGAGCTCGTGGAGCGTCGCGTCCAGCCAGTCGGGGAGGTCGGGGCCACCGTAGGTGACGCTGCCGCCCGGTCGGGGATGGCTGCGGAGACCGAACCACCCGTCGCCGACCACCAGCTCCGCGCCGGCCAGGGCGTCGGCCTCGGGGCGGGTGAGCAGGTGGACGACGAGCTCGCCCGATGGCGGCCCCGCGCTCTCCTCGCTGGCCTCGAGCCCCACGGCGAAGGCCGTCACCCGGCCCTCGGTGGCCCCGGCGGCCACGCGCGCGTGCTGGGCCGCGGCCTGGGCCCGACTCCGCCCACCCGTGGTGGTGGCGTCGGTGAGGGTGACCAGCCGCACCGGCCGGCCGGCGTCGGCGGCGTAGTCGGCGGCCGCCCGGGCCCACCCGGCGTCGTGGTGGAGCTGCCCGACGATGTCCCCGTGCTCGGCGAGCACCCGCTGCCATCCGTCGGCCGGGGAGCCCGACGGCGCACGACCGGCACCGGCCACCACGACGGCGTCGACCGGACCGGCCACGTCCCCGAGGGTGCGCAGTGCGTCGGCGGCGGCGGCGAAGCCGAGCACGGGCTCGATCCGGTGGCACCGGACGGACCGGGACTCGAGTGCCCGGGTGAGCGACCCGGCCAGGAGCGGGCGGTCGGAGACGACCGCGCACGACCGGACCGACGCCGGTGCGGGCTCGGGTCCGGCCGGCTCGTCGAAGATCGGACCGAAGCGGGGGTTGCCGCCCCCGGTGCTCGCCTGTCGGGACTCGGCCTCGGCGAGCGCCCCGGGGACGACGACGTCGAGCACCCGGGCCAGGGAAGTCACCGGTTCGGTGCGCACCACCTCGAGGAGGCGGGGGGCGTCGACCACCGCCACCTCCGGTCCGCCGACGAAGAGCACCTGGCCGGAGCACCAACCGAAACCGCCGTCGACGAGGTGGGCGCCGATCGGTCCGAGGTCCTCGGGGTCCGCCACCGAGAGGAAGGAGATCCCACCGCCGCCCGATCGGCCCGCCTTCCGGGCGCGCTCCAGGGCGGAGGCCATCATCCGGGTCGCCGCGATGGGGGACATGGCGTTCACGGTGACACCCGGCGGTGCCTGGCGGCCGAGCTGCCACGTCAGGGCGGCGACGGCCCGCTTGGCACAGCTGTACGCCCCGGCGTCCGCCTGGCGCCAACCCGAGCCCGAGGTGACGCCGAGGATGCGGCCGTACCCGGCGGCGGCCATGAGCGGCAGCGCCGCGTCCAGGACGTTCAGGTAGCCCCCGAGGTGCACGCCGAGCACCGCCAGCCAGTCCTCCTCGGTGCCCTTGCCGAAATAGGTCTGCCGGGTGATGCCGGCGACGTTCACCACCGCGTCGAGTCCACCGTGCTCCTCCACGAGTCCGGCGAACAGGCTGCGGACCGCGTCACCGTCGGTGACCGACACCGACGAGGCGTGGGCCGAACCACCGGCGGCCACGATGCGGCCGGCCGTGGTCTCCCCGGCCTCCGGCAGCGGCGCCGTCCCGTCGAGGGTCACCAGCGGGTCGACGGTGACGACGAACCAGCCCTTCCGGCCGAGCTCCTCGGCGATCCCCGCCCCGATCCCGCCGCCACCGCCCGTGACGACGGCGACCCGCTGCCGGGCGCTCACGGGTGCGACGGCCGGACCTCGAGCTCCAGGCCCTCCAGGCTCCCGGACTCGAGCCACCGTTCGAGCAGCTCGCGGTAGGCGAACCAGTCACCCAGCCCCCGGCCGAAGTTGCCGTTCCGGGGATTCATGTCCTCCGGGTGTCCCTCGAAGTTGATCCGGGACGGCGTGCAGGTCGACAGGACGGCGCTGGCGTCGACGAAGGAGTCGACGATCTGCTGCGTCCACGCCTCCTCGGCCCCGGCGCTGACGTCGAACACCTCGACCCCCTTGCGGTCGAGCTGGCCCACGGTGCCGCCGACGAACTCGGCGCCGAGCACGGCCAGCTGCGTGTAGTTGACGGTCACCACCGCCTGCTGCCCCGGCGCCGGCATGGCGAACATGTTCGGGAAGCCGCGGCTCATCATCCCGAACAGGCTGGCGGCGCCGTCGGCCCACTTCTCGGCCAGGGTGACCCCACCGCGCCCGATCACCTCGTGGCCCGCCCGCCGGAAGAGCGGGGTGAGCTCGGCCTCGAATCCGGTGGCGTAGACGATGCAGTCGACGTCGTACTGCCGGCCGTCGACGACCGGACCGCGCTCGGTGATCCGCTCGATCCCCCCGGGGCAGTCGACGACGGTCACGTTGGGGCCGTTGAGGGCGGGCAGGTACTCGTCGTGGAAGCAGGGTCGCTTGCACATGTAGCGGTAGTAGGGCTTCAGGACCTCGGCGGTGGTCGCGTCGGACACCAGCTCCTCGACGCGGCGCCGGTGCGCCTCCATGACCCCGAAGTCGAACTCCTCGACGCGCCGGAGGTACTCCCGGGTCGACTCCCCCTCGTGGCGGGGGACGTTCCGGGTGCCGGCGTAGTCGTGGGTCCACCCGTCGTCCACCAGGTCACCCTCGACCGGTCGGCCCATGATGATCGCCTGGAAGTTGTCCATGCGGGTCCGCTGCCAGCCCGGTTCGAGGCGGTCGGCGAAGTCGGGATCGGTGGGCCGGTTGCCCCGTTCGCCGATGGCCGACGGCGTGCGGTGGAACACGTAGAGCTCCTCCGCGGCGTCGGCCAGCGGCGGCACGCACTGGATACCGGTCGCCCCCGTGCCCAGTAGGGCGACGGACTTGTCGCCCAGTTCGGTGAGGGGCCGGCCCGGGCCCCCGCCCGTGTACCCGTAGTCCCACCGGGCAGTGTGGAACGAGTGCCCGGCGAAGTCCTCCATGCCGGGGATGTCGGGCAGCTTCAGGAGATTCAGGATGCCGACGGCCAGGACGTACCAGCGGCAGGTGACCGCGTCGCCCCGGTCGGTGTCGACCCGCCAGCGGCCCAGGTCCTCCTGCCATGCGGCGACGGTGACCCCGGTGTGGAAGAGGGCGTCGTCCGCCAGGTCGAACCGGTCGGCCACCGCTTCGAGGTGGTGGAGGATCTCCTCGCCGAAGGCGTACCGGTGCGAGGGGATGAAGCCGAGCTCCTCGAGCATGGGCAGGTAGATGTACGACTCGATGTCGCACATCACGCCCGGGTAGCGGTTCCAGTACCAGGTTCCGCCGATGCCGCCCGCCTGGTCGATGATGCGGATCCGCTCGATGCCGGCGCGGCGGAGGCTCGCACCGGCGAGGATCCCCGCGATCCCGCCGCCCACGATCACCACGTCGACGTCGTCGACCACCGGGTCGCGTGCGACGAACGGCGTGAACGGGTCGGCGCGGTACCGGGCGAAGTGCTCGTCGGTCCGTAGGTCCCGGATGTCGGCACGATGCGGGACCAGCCGCCGGTCGCGCTCGGCCAGGTACTTGGCGTGGACCGCCTCGGGGTCGAAACCCGCGGCCGCCGGAGGGGATTCAGCCACGGCGAGATACTACCCACGAAACGTCGTGCCGCCCTGGTCCGGGCCCGTCCCGAAGGACCGGACCGGGGCCTCCGGACCGTGGGGATCCGGGGCCCGGTCCACCCCGTGACGGGCGGCCGTGGCCCGCCACGCCGTCCGTGCCGCGCTCAGTCGCCGTCGGCACCCGACGCACCGATGAAGTCGGGGGTGCGGCGCTCCTTGAACGCCGCCATGCCCTCGGCCATCTCGGGTGACACCGTGCCCAGCGCCTGGAAGTGGGCCTCGCGGTCGAGTGACGCCGGCAGGGCGGTCTCGAAGCTGGCGTTGAGCAGCTGCTTGGACAGGCCGAGCGACCGCGTCGGGCCCTGGGCCAGCCGGATGGCCAGCTCCTCGGCGGCGGCGGCGAGCTCCTCCACGGAGTCGAGGCACCGGTAGGCCAGGCCGAGGTCGACGGCCTGCGCACCGACCACCTCCTCCCCCAGCAGCACCATCGCCTTGGCCCGGGGCAGCCCGACCAGACGCGGCAGCAGGTAGGCGCCGCCGGCGTCGACGACCAGGCCCCAGCGGGCGAAGGACCAGATGAACCGGGTGGTGGACTGGGTGAGCACGAAGTCACAGGCCAGGGCCAGGTGGGCGCCGGGACCCACCGCCGTGCCGTTGACCGCGGCCACGGTGGGCTTGTCCAGCTCCCACAGCTCCCGGACGAAGGTCTGCACGCCCTTGCGCAGGGCCTCGCTGGTGGAGCGGGGGTCGAAGCCGGTGCCGCCCGCGCTGGCCACCGTCGAGGCCCGCAGGTCCATGCCCGAGCAGAACGAGTCACCGGTTCCGGTGACCAGGAGCGCCCGGACACCCGGGTCGTCGCGGGCGGAACGCACGGCGTCCACCAGGTCGTCTCGCATCTCGATGCTCAGCGCATTGCGGGCTTCCGGTCGGTCGAGCGTGATGCGCCCCACCCGGTCCCCACCGACTTCGTAGCGGATCATCCCGGGATGCTATCCGTGGTCCCCGTCCGCTAGCTTGCCCGGCATGGCCGGCTCGCCCACCGACGGACCCGCTCCGTCCGGAGCCACCGCAGCCGGGGCCGCCACCGACAAGGTGTGCTCGCTGGACGAGGCGGTGGCCCACGTGCAGGCGGGCGACGCGGTCCACGTCGTCACCAACCACACCCGCTGGACGGCGGCGGCCCGCCACCTGGTCCGGCACTGGTGGGGTCGGGACCCGCACTTCACCCTGGTGATGCTGAGCCTGTCCAGCCTCGGGGCACTCTTCTTCCGGGGTGGACTGGTGGACAAGGTGGTGACCGGTTACTCGGGCGACATCTTCCCGAGCGTCTCCCCCAATCCCAACTTCTCCGACGCCTACCTGCGCGGTGAGGTCGAGGTCGAGCACTGGTCGTTCCTGACGTTCCTCCAGCGCCTCGAGGCGGCGGCCCGCGGGCTGCCCGCCGTCACCACCGCATCGCTGGCCGGCTCGTCGATGGCCGGGAACCCGGGCTACGCCCAGGTCGACACCCCGTTCGGGCGGGTGGGCCTGCTCGAGGCCTACTCCCCCGACATCACCCTGCTCCACGCTCCCGTCGCCGACCGACAGGGCAACCTCGCCTTCCAGCCACCCGGGCTCGAGGGCGTGTGGGGGGCGCTCGCCGCCCGCCGCGGCGTGGTGGCCACCGTCGACCGCGTGGTGGACGACATCCGGCCGTGGTCGCACCTGGTCCAGGTCCCGGCCCACCGGGTGCTGGCCGTGGCCGAGACCCCGCTCGGCGCCCACCCCGGTGGGCTGTTCGCCCGCGACGTACCGGTCGACCCCTACGGCGAGGACCTGGAGTTCTGGACCGAGGCCCGCGCCGCCAGCCACGGCGAGGGGTACGACCGCTGGATCGAGGAGTGGGTGCTCGGTCCCGCCGACCAGGAGGAGTACCTGGCCCGCCTCGGCCCCGACCGCATCGCCGGCCTGCGCCGTCGGGCCGAGCCCGACTCGTGGCGCGACGACGAGGCCGCCCACCCTCCCGACCTCACGGCCGAGCCGGCCGCCTGGGAGATCGCCGCCGTCCACGGTGCCCGCTACCTGGCCGACCGGGTCGTCGCCCTCGACGCCGACGCGGTGCTGGCCGGCGCCGGCGTGGCCAACCTGGCGGCGTGGTTGGCCGTCGACCTCGCCCGGGACCGCGGCTGCGACGCCGTGCTGGCGGCGGAGCTCGGGCTGTGGGGCTACCGTCCCACGCCGGCCGATCCGTTCATCTTCAACCACCGCAGCTTCCCGACGGCCACCATGCTGGGCGACGCCGAGCAGGTGCTCGGCGGCCTGGTCGGCGGTCCCGGCACCACGCTGCTGGCCTGCCTCGGGGCGGCCCAGATCGACCGGCACGGCAACATCAACTCCACCGTGATCGGGGACTCGGTGTTCCTGGTCGGATCCGGGGGCGGCAACGACGTGGCCTCCACGGCCGACGAGGTGGTGGTGATGTCGACCTTGACCCGTCGCCGGGCCGTGGCCGACGTCCCGTACGTGACCTCCCCCGGGGTCCGGGTCCGGGCCTTCGTGACCGATCTCGCCCTCTTCGAACGGGACGCGGGGGGCGAACTGGCCCTCACCGCCGTGGCGCCGGGCGCGGGCTCCGTCGCCGACCGGGTGGCTCACGTGCGCACCCTGTGCCCGTGGGAGCTGCACGTCGCCGACCGGGTCGCCGAACTCGAGCCGCCGGACCCGGACCTCGTCGAGCGGCTGCGCCGATGGGACCCCGAGGGCCGGTTCCTGCGTCCCGGGAACTAACCGGCCAGCGGGTCCATCCAGCCCGGCGACACCGTGGTCCGGCCCGCCACCACCGCGGACCCGATGAAATTGCGCTGGGCCTCGACCGTGCCGGCGCCGAAGCAGAGGCCCCGGATGTCGCGGTAGGCCCGCTCGACCGGGTACTCGTGGCTGTAGCCGTACCCGCCATGGATCTGCATGGCCTCGTCGCAGACCAGCTTGGCCGCGAGGTTGGCCGCCGTCTTGGCCAGGGCCGTCTCCAGCGGGGGCGGGGTCCCGCCCGGGCCGGCCAGGTGGACCGCCCGGGTGAGCAGGAGGCGGGCCCCTTCGAGTTGCACGGCCATGTCCGACAGCTTCCAGCGGAGCCCCTGCAGGTCGGCGATGGGACGGCCCCCCAGCTGCCGGTCGTTCATGTAGCGCACGGCGTGCTCGAGTGCCCCCTGGGCCGCACCCACGCACATGGCGGCGTTGCCGCACCGCTCATGGTTGAGGTGGCCGAGCAGCACCTTGAACGCGTCCGTGGTGGACGGGTCGCCGGCGACGAGCACGTCCTCCTCGGTGACGACCACACCGTCGAAGGCCACCTCGGCCTCGGTGGCGGCGTGGATGCCCATCCCCCAGTGCCGGCCGGTGAGCTCGACCCCGTCCCGGTCCATCGGGACCACCACCGCCCCGATCCCCTTGGCCCCCGCACCGTCGGGCCACCGGCACCACACCAGGATCCCCGCCGCCCGGTGGCCGAGGGTCGAGTAGTTCTTGTAGCCGTTGAGGCGCCAGCGGCCCAGCCCGTCGGCCACCAGGGCGCTGCGCATGTCCTGGACGGCGGACCCGGCGTCGGGCTCGGTGATCCCGATGCTCACGATGGCCCGGCCGTCGGCCACGAGCGGGAGCCACCGGTCCTTGAGGGCGGCCCCGCCCAGGTGCTCGATCCCCCGGGACGGCCCGTTGAACGCCAGTTGGCAGCAGATGGCCGTGGACACGTCGTGGCGGGCGATCTCCTCGAGGACGATGGCGGCCTCGACGTCGCCGAGCCCGAGGCCACCCCACTCCTCGCCGATGGTGACGCGGAACAGGTCGGCGGCGGCCAGGGCCTTCAGCGCCTCCTCGGACAGTTCGCCGTCGAGGTCGGCCGCCCGGGCTCCCGGCGCCACCGCCCGGTGCCCGACGTCCCGGGCGAGCGCCCGGAGTGCCTGGCGGTCCTCCGTCTCGGCGAAGGGGTCGATGCCTCGGGACGTGGCCACGGCGAACCGGCTTTCTGCGCGAAGGGATCGGACGGCTGCTCCGCCGGGCGCGGCCCCTGGCCGGCCCGGAGGCGTTGCCATAGTATTCCCGCGCTGATGGTGCCCACCTCCCCCGTCCGGGGGAACGGCGCCGTGGACCACGGAGTCGAGGTGTCGCATGCTGCTGGAGAACCGGGTGGCCGTCGTGACCGGGGCCGGTCGGGGGATCGGCCGGCAGTTCGCCCTGGAGTTGGCGGCCCAGGGTGCCGCCGTCGTCGTCAACGACCTCGGGGTCAGCCTGCGGGGCGACGCCGAGGCGGAGGACGCCGCCACCTCGGTCTGCCGGGAGATCGAAGCGGCCGGCGGGAAGGCGGTGCCGTCCCACGAGTCGGTGACCGACTTCGCCGCCGCCGAGCGGATCGTCGGCACCGCGGTGGACACCTTCGGCCGGATCGACATCCTGGTCAACAACGCCGGGATCGTCCGGGACCGGACGCTGGTCAAGATGGACGAGTCGGACTTCGACGCCGTCATCGCCACCCACCTGAAGGGGGCGTTCAACTGCACACGGCACGCCGCACCCCTCATGAAGGAGGCCGGGTACGGCCGCATCGTCAACGTGACCTCCTCGGCGGGGCTGCGGGGCAACTTCGGCCAGACCAACTACGGCGCGGCCAAGGCCGGCCTCATGGGGATGACCTTCGTCTGGGCCCTGGAACTGGCGAAGTCGGGCATCACCGTCAACGCCATCGCACCGGCCGGGGCCACCCGGATGACCGCCGCGCTCGCCGGAGACGCGGACGGTGAGGTCGACCCCCGGCTGGACCCGGCCATGAATGCGCCGCTGGTCGCCTTCCTGGCCTCCGACCGGGCCGGACACGTGAACGGCCAGCTCTTCGGGCGCACCGACTTCAGCTACTCGCTCTTCCAGCACCCGAAGCAGATCGCCTGGATGCACAAGGACGGCGGTTGGGACACCGAGTCGGTGGCCGAGCAGTTCGACGCCATGCTGGGCCAGCACCTCCAGACCGTCGGCATGGTCATGCCCTCGGGCCTGACCCAGGACGCGGCCCGGAAGTGACCGGGCCGGTCGGCAGCGTCGGTCCGGTGCCCTCGACCACCGTCAACCACGTCGGGCTCGCCGTCGCCGACCTCGAGCGGTCGCGGCG
>PMFY01000419.1 GCA_003157945.1 Acidimicrobiaceae bacterium
GATCCAGTCGTGGCTGATGCCGATGCCCTGGCAGTTCGGCGCCGTCGCCCCGCAGTCGTTGCGGAGGTTGTCGATGGTGGTGCCGGACTCGACCTGGCTGGCCGGTGGCGCGGCGGGGGCGGTGGCGACTGCCGGACCGGGGGGCGCGGTGGCCGTGAGGTCGGCGGCCTGGGACGCCGGCACGGTGCCCGCCAGGACCTGGAAGAACAGGAAGGCGTTGGTCGGGACCGACACGGCCTTGGAGGCGCCGAGTGCGGCATCGATGGCCGACACGCTGGTCAGCGTGGCGAACGTCGCCGGGTCGGTGGTGGCGACCACCTGCACGTTCCACCACTCGGGCAGTCCGCCGTTGCGGGTGCCGACCACGTGGTCATGGGCCGGGATGGGCACGTTGTACAGGCTCTCGGGCGACGGGCTCCCCGGCAGCGCGCCGGCGATGGCCGACAGGTCGATGGTCGGGGGATGGTCCACGCAGGTGGCGGTGGCCGTGCACTGGGTGGGCGGTGCGCCGGCGAACAGCGGAACCGGGATGTACAGCGTGTCGCCGTGGGTGGTGTTGCCGATCGACGTCCCGTCGGGTGACGGTGCGGTCGGGTCGGCCGAGGACGGGCCGCTGCCGACCTCACAACCGGTGGCGGCGTGGGACGGGACGGCGGTGTCGCAGTAGTAGTTCTCCGAGTAGAGGAGGTCCACGTTCGTGCCGTTGTAGTAGCCGTAGGACTCGCCCACCTGACCGCAGGTCGGGGCGTCGTTGCCGCAGTTGTAGCGCAGCGGGTCGACGGTCGTGCCGGCGTTGCCGGAGGGCACGACAGCGGACCGCGGTGCGGACGATGCCGGCGTGGCGGAAGCCGAGGCGCCCGCACCGGTGAGGCCACCCGCCAATGTCAGGAGGAGGACCAGTGATCCGAGTAGCAATACCACCGCCCTCGGTTGTCGAATACGTGAATGGACAGTCAAGTGGATCACCCTTTCTGAGCGGGCCCCGGAGGGCGAACCGCATGATCACGGGAGGTACGACGCTCATACCCCCGGATGGTCCGACCGGTATTCACATGAAAGAGAAGGACACCGTCGATCCATTGAGTGTTCGGATCACCTCGCGGAGCGGATGATAGAAGTCTCGAACTCGCCGTTGACCAGGGTGGTCGGCGGTCCGGACCGGCACCGACGGACCGGCACCGACGGACCGGCACCGACGGGCAGCGGGGTGTCGACCGGGGCGGACGGTGTCGTCGTGGCGGACCGGACGGTGCATCCACCCGGGCCGCCGCACCGAAGCACCTGCGGGGGCCGACGCGGTCCCCGGACGGCGAGGAGGCTGCGATGACGACCATCGGCACGCTCGACCGGTTGCCCGCGAGTGTTGGTGGGACGACCGTCGACCAGGGGGAGCGGGCGGCACCGCCGGCGATCGGCCGGCGACCGACGCGACGGTTCCTCCAGGTGGCACTCGGCCTCCTGTGGCTCCTCGACGGCCTGCTGCAGCTGCAGCCGTTCATGTTCTCCGGGCGCTTCGCCCGGCAGGTGATCGCGCCGGTGGCGTCGGGGCAGCCGGAATGGGTGGCGTGGCCGGTACGGCACGCCGCCTCGGTGATCGGCGCGCACCCCGTGCCGATCAACCTGGCCTTCGCCCTGGTGCAGCTCGGACTCGGTGCGGCGTTCCTGTCCCGACGGACGGTGCGACCCGCGGTGGTGGGCTCGGTGGTGTGGGCGGCGTCGGTGTGGTTCCTCGGTGAGGGGCTGGGCGGGCTGGCCGGCGGTACCGCGTCGCTGCTCACCGGGGCGCCGGGCGCCGTCGTCCTCTACGCCGTCCTGGCGCTGGCCGCCTGGCCCGGATCGGACGAGGCCGGTGGGCGCGATCGGGGGGTCGCGTCGTGGTTCCCCGTGGCCTGGGCCGTCATCTGGCTCGATCTGGCCCTGGTGGCCGTGCTGCCGGCCAACCGGTCCACCGGAGCGGTCCGGGACCAGGTGGAGGCGACCGCCGGACAGGTCCCCGGGTGGCTCGCGCACGTGGACCACGCGGTCGCCGGGGGAGTGGGGCACGTCGGGCCCTGGGCCCCGGTGGCCCTGGTGGTGGCTCCCGTCGCCATCGGACTGCTCGGCCTGGGTGGGACCCGCCCACGGCGCATCGCCGGTGGGGTGGGGATCGGGGTGGCCATTGCCGTTTGGGTCGTGGGCCAGGGACTCGGGCTCCTGGCCAGCGGCTCGGCCACCGACCCCAACGCGGGCCCGCTGCTGGCCCTCTGCGGCGTCGCCCTCCTGGGTGTCGTCACCCCGGCGTCGCCCCCGGCGACTCCGGCCGGACCGGACTGAGTGCCCCCGGTCCGGTCCGTCAGACCCCGGGCATCGGCGACCGGGGGAGTCGGTCGGACCCGGCCTGGCCGGGGTCAGTCACCGGTCGTGGGGGTCGCGCCGACGGGGCGCTCGCCCGCCGGGTGCGTGCCGTACCCGTGGTGGGTCCCGATGGCGCTCCAGTCGACCGTGGCGTGGGGGTCGAGGGGCACGGTCTGGATGAGGCCGAGGCACATCTCGTCCGAGGACCCGTCCCCCCAGGTGACGAAGTGGGCGGGAGCCTTGCGCAGGGCCGGCAGCTCCGAGGCGAGGGTCGGATCGTAGGTGCAGGTGAACTGGACCTTGTCGCCCGGCTGGACCTTGACCCAGTGCTTGAGGTCGTACGACTTCTGGTAGTTGAAGTCGTAGTTGGGCACGTTCAGGATGGTCGTCGCCTGAGGGGTGCCGGGGTCGACCACCATGGTCATGCTCCGTCCGAGCAGGTGCATGTGGGCCGTGGTGCGCACGATGTACCCGGGCTGGCGGATGTACTGGGTGCAGGTGACGGTGTCGCCCTCGGGCGGGCTGGCGATGTTTTCGCCGCAGAGGTCCTCGAGGATGTTCTGGAAGACCACGGCGCCGGCTCCGAAACGATCGGACAGGTACTGCAGGGAGGCGTCACGCGCGCACAACGGGTGGGCGGCCAGGTCGGCCGCCTCGGCCGCCGGGCACGGCATGTTGATCGGGGCGGGGTAGGGGGTGAGGGTCAGCGGCCGCAGGTGGGTGGACGCCGGGACGGTGTCGAGCCGCACGCCGACCTTCACGGGCTTGTCTCCCTGCAGGAGGTTGTAGTGCACCTGCATGATGACGAGGCTGTGGGCGGGCAGCGGGGTGCCCGTGGTGGTGGGCAGCACGTCCTCGCCGTGGCCGGGTGCCCAGGCGCTGAGCCACGGGGTGGCGGTGAGCGAGGCGAGGTTGGTGGCGGGCAGGGGCGACTCGCCGAAGCACGTCCAGCCCTTGCCGGACGTGTTGAGCGCCTTCACCTGCGCCGTCACCGAGGGAGGGACGAGGAAGGTGATCTCGTGGTGGACCTCGCGAGCGGCCGCCCCGGTGCCGGGCGAGAACTGGCTGGAGACGATGAACGAGTTCTGGTTGACGTGGGGATCGACGAGCGTGCAGTGGTAGTCGTCGGTGCCGCCCGAGGGGGCGTGCGGCGTGTACGGTGCCGGGGCGCTCATCGAGATGGTGCTGACATGGGCACCGTCGGCGGTGGCCGCGCCGGACGGCTGCGCCGGGACGGCGACGAGGGTCACGAGGAGCCCGGCGGACAGCGCCACGGCGCCGGCGGCCGCCCGGTGGCGTCGCGTCCACGAGTGTCGGGACAGGGATCCGTGACGCCGTGCGCGCATACTCATTGCCCCGTTCTAGCCGTTCCGGGGTGCCAGAGGGGGTGCAGGGGCGTCGCCGGGTCGGGGCCGGCCGGCCGGCCGGGTCCTTCCGCCGCTCAGTGGCGGCGCATGGAGCCGTCCGAGGCGATGGAGAATGCCTGGTCACGGCCGGTGCGCTTGGCCCGGAACATCGCCTCGTCGGCCCGCAGGAGCAGGGCGGACGCCTCTTCCACGGAACCGTGCGAGACGGCCACCCCGACGCTGCAGGTGAGGGTGAACGGCGCCTCGCCGATCGTCAGCGGCTCGCGCATCGCCTCCATGAGGCGGTGGGTGATCATCTCGGCCTCCTCCGTGTCGCACACCGCGGCCACCACGGTGAACTCGTCGCCGCCCCAGCGGGCCACCAGGTCGCCGGGACGCACCGCCTCCCGCAGGCGGTCGGCGGCGACGGTCAGGAGCTCGTCCCCCACGGCGTGGCCGAACCGGTCGTTGACCTGTTTGAACTCGTCGAGGTCGATGAAGAAGACCGCCACGTGGTGGCTCGTGTACTCGGCCCGGTTGAGCATCCGTCCGAGCCAGGAGTTGAGCGCGGCGCGGTTGCCGAGGCCGGTGAGGGGATCGCTGAGGGCCCGACTGGCCAATTCCTGGCGGGTGGTGACCTCCTCGGTGACGTCCTGGACGAGCGAGATGATCGAGGAGGTGCCGCGTGTGAGGTCGGAGACCCGTGACGCCCAGAGCGAGACCCAGACGATGTCGCCGGACATGGTGACGTACCGCTTCTCGAGGTGGGTGCGGTCGTGGGTGCCCTCGAGGAGCTCGTCGAAGGCCAGCTCGGATGCTTCGATGTCTTCGGGGAGGGTGAAGTCGATGAAGGAGCGACCGGGGAGGAGATGCGTCGGGATGCCGACCAGGCGGCCGAACGCATCGTTGGCTCGGGTGATGGTCCGGTCGTGGTCGGACACCACGATGCCCACGGGCGCATGCTCGAAGATGGCCAGGAACTGGCGCAGAGTGTCGGCCTCGGCCGTTACCTCGGACAGCAGCGCGTCGACCTGCTCGTGCCGCCGCTGGGCCAGGCGGAGGTCGACCTGCCCCTGGAGCAGCACCCCGAGCGACCGGAGCGCGTCGACCTGGCCGGGCCGCAGCGAACGGGGCACGTAGTCGAGCACGCACAGCGTGCCGATGGCGTGCCCGCCGGACGACACCAGGGGGACGCCGGCGTAGAAGCGGATCCCGAGTGCACCGGCCACCAGTGGATTGTCGGCGAAGCGGGGGTCGTCCAGGGTGTTCTCGACGATCAGGACCTCGCCGGGCCGCAGGATGGTGTGGGCGCAGAAGGCCTCGTCCCGCGAGGTCTCGGCGACCTCGAGCCCCAGCGCGGCCTTGAACCACTGCCGGTCGGCATCGACCAGGCTGACCAGGCCGGTCGGGGTCCCGGTGATCCAGGTGGCGAGTCGGACGGCGTCGTCGAACGCCGCCTCCGGTGCGGAATCGAGCAGACCGGTGGCCCAGAGTTCGGCCAGGCGCTCCTGCTCGTCGTGGGGGAGGGGAGGGGGGTGGGGACGGACGCCCGCCGTCCCGTCCGGCTCCTCGGTCCCTGCGGACCTCCGTGGCTCACCCATGGGAGCTCGTCCTTCCCTCCGACCGGGGGCGCCGTCGGGAGGACCCCGTCGCGTCGCCCGGACCCGGTCGGATCGTCCGGCATCGTTCCACCTGTCACCCCTCGTATCGGCGCGTGGCGGCGCCGGCTGAACCCTTCGAACGCGACAGCACGCAGCGTGGGAACTCGGTCACGCAGGGTGGGTAAAGCGATGCCGGCGTTGCGGTTCGGGTGCCCGACAGTGAGTCATCGGCGCTTCCGTTGCCGGTGGCACGGGCCCGATGCGACGATCGGAGGGCAGGGCGGAACACCGCCCACGGGGCAGCGACACCGAACGGGGAGAGGGCATGAGGCTGAGCATCCGGACCGCCCTCCTCGCCACGTGTGTCGTGGCCGGTGCGGGCCTGGTGGGCCCGGTCTCCACGGCGTCGGCCGGGACCGCACGGGCCGCCCACGCCACGCCGGTGATCGTCAACCGCCCCCGGGTGCTCACCCCGGCGCCGGCATCGGTCAACTCCTCGTGGTCGGCCTCCAACTGGTCCGGCTACGCCGAGACCGGCAGCTACACAGGGATCTCCAGCTCCTGGACCGTCCCCACCGTGCTCGCCTCCACCTCCGCCACCTATTCGTCGACCTGGATCGGGGTCGACGGGTTCACCAATGCCAAGCTCATCCAGGTCGGGACGGAGCAGGACTTCTTCGGCGGGGCGGCCCACTACAACGCCTGGTGGGAGATCCTTCCCGCCCCGGAGTCCGTGCTGTCGACGACCCAGTACCCGGTGGCTCCGGGCAACCGCATGAAGGCCTCGATCTACGAGACGGCGGCGACCACCACGGTCGTCACCGGGACCACCACGGCGGTCGAGCACCTCTGGACGATCATCCTCACCGATGCCACCAAGGGCTGGACCTTCACCACCACGCAGGCCTACAACGGGACGGGCACCTCCGCCGAGTGGATCCACGAGGCGCCCGTGGTGAACGGGGCGACCAGCACCCTGGCCCGGTACGCCGTCGTCGCACCGGCGTCCACCGGCGACTTCGACAATGCCGGCGTCCGCCACACCGTCCTGGCCCCCACCGCCGCGGCCGTGTTCCAGGGGGCGGGACTCAACTACGGACTCGACTCGGGGGTCATGGTGCAGCACGGCGTGGCGGTCTCCACGCCGAGTGGCCCCGACGCTGCGCTCACCGCGTTCAACCACGCCTACGGCGCCGCCCTCCCGGCCAAGCCCGTCGGCTGACCGGCGACCGGGCACGGCCCGTGCGGCGGGCCGGCGGGCCCGTGCTCCGGGCGAGGGGCGTCCCGGCCCGCACCCACGCCTGCGCCCGTGGGTACTCTGGCCCTGTTCGCGCCCCGGGCCTTCGGCCAGACTCACAGGTATGGCGGATCGCGCACCTGACGACGACCAGTACCCGGTACAGCACGTCGTGCTCCACGGCGACCGGGTGGCCTACCGGCGGGCCGGCTCGGGACCGGCGCTCCTGCTGCTCCACGGCATCGCCGGGAGCTCGAGCACCTGGTCGTCGGCCATGCGGCTGCTCGAGTCCCGGTTCACCCTGATCGCACCGGACTTCCTGGGTCACGGAGCCTCGGACAAGCCCGACGGTGACTACTCCCTGGGCAACCACGCCAGCGCCATGCGCGACCTGCTCCAGGTCCTGGGCGTCGACCGCGTGACGGTGGTGGGGCAGTCCTTCGGGGGCGGGGTCGCGCTGCAGTTCAGCTACCAGTACCCCGAATTGTGCGAGCGGCTCGTGCTCGTCGATGCCGGCGGCCTGGGCCGCGAGGTCAGCTGGATGCTGCGTCTCCTGGCCGTGCCCGGTGTCGAACTCGTCCTCCCCCTGCTGTTCCCGCACGTGGCGGGCGACTGGGGGGACTCGGTGATGCAGTTCGCGCGCGACCGGGGTGTCCGCAACCCCCGCGTGGCCGAGATGTGGCGGTCCTACCGATCACTGACCGACCCGCTGTACCGACGGGCCTTCCTCCGGACGATGCGCTCCGTGATCGATGCCGGCGGCCAGTCGGTGAGCGCCATCGACCGGCTCTACCTGGCGGGGAGGCTCCCGACCCTCGTGGTGTGGGGCGCCGACGACCGCATCATCCCCGTCTCCCATGCCTACCGGGTCCAGGACGTGCTGCCGCACAGCCGCCTGGTCGTCTTCCCGGGGGTCGGGCACTTCCCCCATGCCGAGGTCCCCGAGCGGTTCGTGCGCGCGCTCGTCGACTTCATCGACGCGACGGAGCCGGCCGAGGTGTCGAGCGACGACCGGGGAAGGGTGCTGCGCGCGCGTGCGGAGTCCGGCGGGTCCCCGGAGGCCTCGACCGGCTGACCGTCGGGTGCATCCCGTCACCGTCGGCGGTGCCGAGAGCTCAGTGCTCCGGTTCGGTCGTCGACTCGTCGACGCGGAACAGCCCGACCTCGACGCCGAGGGCCTCGGGCACCAGCGTCGGCGTGTCCCGGTTCAGCACCTCGCCCCGGAAGAACGCGGGCCGGAAGGCGGC
>PMFY01000276.1 GCA_003157945.1 Acidimicrobiaceae bacterium
ACCAGGGCGCGTGATGGGTGCTTGTCGCCTTCAGGCAAGCCTCGTAAGCCTCCATGTAATGCTTCCAATATTTCCGCTCGTGAATGTCCGCGGCGCTGAACTTCCAGTTCTTGTCCTTCTCGTCGAGCCGCGCCAGGAAGCGGTGCTTCTGCTCCTCGGAGCCGTGGGCGATGAGCGTCGGACCGCACATGCCGATCCCCACCGAGAACACGCCCACCGAGACGTCGAACCCGGCGACCTCCTGGTTGAAGATGGTCTGGCGCCACGCCGACTCGCCACGGCCGCCGTACTCGACCGGCCAGGTGATCGCTCCCCATCCGCCCTCGTACAGGGTGTGCTGCCAGGCACGGCAGCGGGTCACGTAGTCGGGGGCCTGGTGGTTCAGCGACCAGTCGTCGAGTCCCCGTCGCCGCTGGGCATGGCCCTCGAGCCACGCCCGCGCCTCGGCACGGAACTGCGCATCATCGGGGCTGTCGTCGAAGTTCATCGCTGTGGGACCCATCCTCGGTCGGGGGGCGACGGCGGCTCCGATCGGTGCGTCACCCCGATCCGCCATCTTGGCATCCGGAGGACCGTGACCGTGCAGGTGGGCCCGACGGTCCGTCCCGGCCCCGGCAGCCACGCCGGACACCGGCGATACTGTCCCCGATGACCAGCACCAGGACGTGCCGATGACGCACGGCGACCGCGCCACCGCCCGGTGACCTTCCACGCGATCCGCTTCGAGGTCGCCGACGGGGTCGCGCTCATCACCCTCGACCGGCCCGGGGTCCGCAACGCCTTCGGCGACGGCATGGGCGAGGAGCTCGCCGAGGCGTTCCGACGGAGCGACGCCGACGACGGGGTCCGGGTGGTCGTGGTGACCGGTGCCCCGCCGGCCTTCTGCGCCGGAGCCGACCTGTCGTCGGGCGGGGACACCTTCGCCCCGCGGCACGGGGCGGAATTCAGTGCGGGTGCCGTGCCGATGCCGCCGTGGCGGGTACGCAAGCTCGTGATCGCCGCCGTCAACGGCCACGCCATCGGGCTGGGCCTCACGCTCGCGCTGCAGTGCGACATGCGCATCATGGCGGCGGACGCCAGGTACGGCATCGTCCAGGTGCGGCGGGGGGTCATGGGGGACGCCTACTCGCACTGGACCCTGCCCCGGATCGTGGGACAGTCGGCCGCAGCCGAGATCCTCCTCACCGGTCGCACGTTCGACGGCGTGGCGATGCGCGAGCTCGGGGTCTGCCGGCAGGTACTGGCGAACGACGAGGTGCTCCCCGCCGCCCTGGAACTGGCCCGGGACGTGGCCGCCAACACGGCGCCACTCGCCGTGGCCGCCAGCAAGCAGCTGCTCTGGGACACGTGGGGTCGCACCCGTGCCGAGGTCGAGGGGCTCGAGACCCGGTACCACCATGTCCTGATGGCCCACCCCGACGCCCGGGAGGGCGTCACGGCCTATCTCGAGCGTCGTCCGGCGGACTGGCGGGGCTCGCCGTCCACGGAGTGGCCGGACCGGCCCGACGGTGACGGCGGACGGGTGACGGCTGACGGCTGACGGGTGACGGGTGACGGCTGACCTGCTTGTCATCCACCCACCGTTGCCTCAAGGTGGGTCCCACAGATGTCGATACGACAACACCCGGTGTCGGACGATCGAAGGACGGGAACGATGGCAGGCAGCAACCCCACGGGCAAGGCGATCCTGAAGGCGTCGCTGGAACTGTTCCGCCAGGACCGCCAGATGATCTGGCTGCCCGTCATGGCCGCGGTGACGGCGTTCGTCACGTTCGCCGTGATCACGGTGCCGGTGGCGGTCGTGGCCAGCCACTCCGGCATCGCCATCTTCGTGGCCCTGATCGTGGCCAGCGTCGTCGCCACCTCCGCCACCCTCATCTTCAACGTGGCCCTGTGCTTCGCGGCGGCCGACCGCATCGAGGGCCGTGACCCCACCGTGGCCGGTGCCCTCGGACAGGCCTGGCAGCGCAAGGGCACCGTCTTCAAGTGGGCGATCCTGTCCGCCGTCGTCGGCACCGTCATCCGCATGCTCGAAGAGCGTCTGGGGCTGATCGGGCGGATCATCGGTGTCGCCGGCGGGCTCGCCTGGGCGGTGGCCACGTTCATGGTCGTCCCCGTCCTCGCGTTCGAGGACGTGGGGCCGATCGAGGCCCTCAAGCGCTCCTCGTCGATCCTGCGCCAGCGGTTCGGCACGGTCGCCCGCGGTGGGCTCCGCTTCGGCTTCCTGTTCCTCGGCCTCTCACTCGTCGCCGTCGCCGTACTGGCCCTCGGGATCGTGGCCTCCGTCGCCGGCCTCCCCCTCGTCGGGGTCCCCATCGCCGTGCTCGGTTTCGCCGCACTGCTCGGGGTCGGCATGTACGCGGCCGCGGCCGGCATGTACATGCGGACGATCCTCTACCGGTTCGCCACCGACAAGCCGATCCCCGACCTCGGCGTCGACGTCTCCCAGGTGTTCCGCACCAGGTAGCCAGGCCCGGGCCGGCCGGTCAGCCGGAGACGCCCACTCCGGGCCGGGGCAGACGACCAGGCCGGGCCGGGGCCGTTCGTCGTACCATTGCTCCATGGGCGTCGCACGACACGCCGGGTTCGACCATGTGACCCTCGCCGTCGAGGACCTCGACGGCGCCGTCGGATTCTTCGGGCTCCTCGACTTCGTCGAGACGAAGCGCGTCGTGGTCAGCGGTCCCGCCATGTCCGCCTACATGGGGATCGAGGACTGGGAGGCCGACCACGTGACGCTCGAACTCCGTGGCGCCCCCACGCACCAGGAGGTGCAGCTCCTCCGCTTCCATCGACCCACGCCCCGGCCCGATCCCCACGAGGCCGATCTGGCCCGCCTCGGGTTCAACCATGTCTGCTTCGCCGTCGACGACCTCGACGCCACCCTCGATCGGCTACGGGCCGCCGGGGTGCACGTCCGCAACGACGTGCTCGAGTTCCACGACCGTCGCCTCGTCTTCGTACGGGGCCCGGGGGACATCACCGTCGAGCTGGCGGAGTGGCCGGGCGACACCGCCTGAGGACGGGGTGGGCGTGACGGCCGGCGGGCTCGAGTTCCGTCCGCTGACCAGGGACGACTTCGCGCTGGTGGCCGGATGGCTCGACGAGCCGCACGTGGCGCGGTGGTGGCGCGACCCGCACGGTCCCGACGACCTCGAGGCCTCCTTCGGGCCGGGGGTCGACGGCATCGACCCGACCGACGTCCGCATCGTGTCCGTCGAGGGCACACCGGTCGGACTCGTCCAGCGCTACCGGCTCATGGACGAGCCCACCTGGCGGGCGGCACTGGCGCCCGCCGGCGTGCCCACCGACGCCTTCGGCATCGACTACCTGATCGGCGACCCGGACCGCATCGGACGGGGCCTGGGCACCCGGCTGATCGCGGCGTTCGTGGCCGACTCCTGGGGTCGGTATCCGGAGGCCACGGCCTGTGTCGTGGGCGTGGACCGCGACAACCTCCGATCCTGGCGGGTCCTCGAACGGGTCGGGTTTCTCGCCGTGTGGGAGGGGGAGTTCGCCCCGGGCGACACCGGCGACGAGGGACCGCAGATCGTCCTGCGGCTCCCCCGCCCGACCGGCGACGGGCGGGGTTCGACGCGGGTGGACGACGCCTCACGTACCGGGCATCTCGCCCCACCTCAGGCGTA
>PMFY01000018.1 GCA_003157945.1 Acidimicrobiaceae bacterium
TTCTCCTGGACGATCACCAACACGGTGACGGTGGCGGACCCCGGTGACCAGTCCCACCTGACCGGATCGGCCATCAGCGCCCTCCACAACTCCGCCACCGACACCCAGTCGGGGGCCACGCTGACGTGGTCGGCCACCGGGCTTCCGGCCGGTCTGTCGATCAGCTCGTCGACCGGGTCGATCACCGGCACCCCCACAACGGCCTGCACCTGCTCGGTTACGCTGACCGCCACCGACGGTTCGGGGGCCTCGGGCTCCACGTCGTTCACCTGGACGATCACCAACAACGTCTCGGTCGCCGACCCCGGCGACCAGTCGGACGCGTCGGGATCTGCCGTCAGCGCCCTCACCAACTCCGCGACGGACTCCTCGTCGACGGCGTCGATCGCCTCGTGGTCGGCCACCGGGCTTCCCCCCGGCCTCTCCATCGACACCTCGTCCGGCACGATCTCGGGCACGCCGACCACGGCCGGCGACTACGCCGTGACCCTGACGGCCACCGACTCGGCCGGCTTCACCGGGACCCGGACGTTCGACTGGACGATCACCAACGTCGTGTCGGTGACGAACCCCGGCAACCAGACCTCCGCCTCCGGGTCGGCCATCAGCCCGCTCGGCGTCGCCGCCACCGACTCCTCGTCGACGGCCACGCTCACCTACGGGGCCACGGGCCTGCCCGCCGGATTGTCGATCGACAGCTCCACCGGCACCATCTCCGGCACCCCGACGACACCGGGCAGCTCGTCCGTGACCGTCACGGCCACCGATGACGCCAGTTACTCCGACTCGGCCTCGTTCACCTGGACCATCACCAACGCCGTGTCNNCAGTCCGGGGCGACCCTGACCTGGTCGACCACCGGCCTGCCCGACGGACTGTCGATCGACAGCTCCACCGGGTCGATCAGCGGAACACCGACCACCGCCTGCACGTGCGCCGTCACCCTGACCGCCACCGACGGGTCCGGTGCATCGGGCTCCGCGTCGTTCACCTGGACGGTCACCAACTCGCTGTCGCTCGCCAGCCCCGGCGACCAGGCGGACCCGTCGGGTGCACCGATCTCCGACCTGACCGTGGCCGCCTCCGACACCTCGTCCACGGCGACGATCGTCTACACCGCCACCGGCCTGCCGGCCGGGCTCTCGATCGACGGGGCCACGGGGACCGTCAGCGGCACGCCGACCACGGCCTGCACGTGCTCGGTCACCCTGACCGCCACCGATGACGCCGGCTACGCCGACTCGGCCTCCTTCACCTGGACCATCACCAACTCGGTGTCGGTCACCAGCCCCGGCGACCAGTCCGACCTGTCGGGCTCCGCCATCACCCCGGTGACCGTTACCGCCACCGACACCTCGTCGACGGCCACGCTGACNNGTCACCGTGACCGCCACGGACGACTCGGGGGCCACCGATTCCGCCTCGTTCGGCTGGACGATCACCAACTCGGTGTCGGTCACCAGCCCCGGCGACCAGTCCGACCTGTCGGGCTCCGCCATCACCCCGGTGGCCGTCGCCGCCACCGACACCTCGTCGACGGCCACGCTGACGTACGCCGCCACGGGTCTTCCCGTCGGGCTGTCGATCGACAGCTCCACCGGAACGATCACCGGCACGCCGACGACCGCCGGCACCTCGTCGGTCANNGTCACCGTGACCGCCACGGACGGCTCGGGGGCCACCGATTCGGCGACCTTCAGCTGGACGATCTCGGACACGTTGGCGCTGGCCAATCCGGGGAACCGCAGCGACGACTCGGGCACGGCGATCAGCCCGGTGACGCTGTCGGCCACCGACACCTCGCCCACGGCCACACTCACCTACTCGGACGGCGGGACGCTCCCGACCGGGCTCAGCCTCGACGGAGCCACGGGGATCATCTCCGGCACGCCGACCACGGGCGGACCCGTCGACGTCACGCTCACCGTGGCGGACGGCTCCGGGGCGACCGCCATGGTGACCTTCACCTGGACCATCGTCAACGTCATCACCGCGGCGACGACCGGTCCCCAGTCCGACGTCTCCGGCACGCCGACCAGCCCGCTGGACGCCTCCGCCACCGACTCGTCGCCCGTAGCGACGCTCACCTACTCGGACGGCGGGACCCTCCCGCCGGGCCTGGCCGTCGATCCCGGCACCGGATCCATCACCGGTACGCCGACCACGGGCGGCAGCTACGCCGTGACCGTGACCGCCGCTGACGACGCCGGCTACTCCGCCACCGACAACTTCACGTGGGTCGTCACCAACACCGTCACGGCCACCGGACCCGGTGCCCAGTCGAGCGTGTCGGGCACGGCCATCAGCCCGGTGACGTCGTCGGCCACCGACACGTCCTCCACGGCGGTGGTGACCTGGTCCGACGGCGGGACCCTCCCGCCGGGCCTGTCCGTGGCGGCCGCCACCGGTGCGGTCACCGGTACGCCGACCACGGCCGGCACCTACGCCGTCACGCTGACCGCCACGGACGACGCCGGCTACTCTGACTCCGCCTCGTTCACCTGGACCGTCACCAACGTCGTGACTCCGGCGACCGTGGCGAACCAGTCGAGTGTGTCCGGCACGGCCGTCGGACCGGTCGCCGCATCGGCCACCGACTCGTCGCCCGTGGCCACGATCACCTACTCGGACGGTGGGACCCTCCCGCCGGGCCTGTCCGTCGATCCCGGCACCGGATCCATCACCGGCACGCCGACGACCGCCGGCACGTACGACGTCACGGTCACCGCCACGGACAACGCCGGCTTCGCGGCCACCTCCACGTTCACGTGGACCGTGACCAACGTGGTGTCGGTCGGGACTCCCGCCAGCCCGGAGTCGACGTCCGGCTCGCCCATCGCGCCTCTGACGCTGACCGCGACGGACACGTCGACGACGGCCACGATCACGTCGTGGTCGGCGGCCCGGCTGCCCGCCGGTCTGTCGATCGACCCCTCGACCGGCACCATCTCGGGCACACCGACGACGGGTGGCAACTACTTCGACGTGACCATCACCGCCACGGACAACGCCGGCTTCAGCGGCTCGACGCACTTCGAGTGGCGGGTCGTCAACGTGGTCACCGTGGCTCCCATCGCCGACCAGTCGACGCCGGCCAACACCCCGACCACGCCGCTCGACCCGGTGGCCAGCGACACGCAGGTCACCCCGCCGGCGACCTTCACGTGGTCGGCCACCGGCCTGCCGGCCGGTATCAGCATCAGCCGCTCCACCGGCCAGATGACCGGCACCCCGACCACAGCCGGCACCTATCCGGTGACGGTCACCGCCAAGGACGACTCCGTGCCCCCGCAATCGGGTGCGGCGAGCTTCACCTGGACCGTCACCAACGTCGCACCTGCGGTCACCGGGGTCTCCCCCCCGTCGGGTCCGGGTGCCGGTGGCACCACCGTGAAGATCACGGGCACGAACCTGCAGGGTGCCACCGCTGTCGACTTCGGCAGCACGGCGGCCACGATCCGGTCCATCAACGGCGCCGGGACCCAGGTGACGGTGACGTCGCCGGCCCATGTCACGGGCACCGTGGCCGTCACGGTCACCGCCCGGGGCCTGACCAGCACCACGTCCCCGGCGGACCAGTTCACCTACGCCGGTCCGCTGGTCACCAGGTTGTCGAAGACGTCGGGCCCGACGGCCGGCGGCGGCAAGGTCAAGATCAAGGGCACGGGCCTTTCGGGCGCGACCTCCGTCACCTTCGGCTCGACGCCCGCCACCGGCATCAAGGTCAACAAGAAGGGCACGCAGGTCACGGTGAAGGTCCCGGCGAACGCCGCGGGGGTCGTGACCGTGACGGTCACCACGCCGGGCGGCTCGAGTGCCGCAACCAGTGCCGACCAGTACACCTACAAGGCGCCGTCGGTCAGCTCGGTCTCGCCGTCATCCGGTCCGGCCGCCGGTGGGACCAGGGTCACCATCAGCGGCGTCGACCTGCAGGGAGCCACCGGGGTCGCCTTCGGATCGACCCAGGCATCGGGCTTCACGGTCAACAGCACCGGCACCAAGATCACGGTGACGGCGCCCGCCGGCACGCACGGCACCGTTGACGTGACCGTCACCACTCCCGGCGGCGCGACGTCTCCGGTCGTGGCCGCCGACCACTTCACCTACACCTGATCCTGCGGGCCACCGGATGCGCCGGGGCCCCACAGGATCACCGCAGACGACCCGCACCACGACAGACGTTTCCGTACGACCACCCGCCCACATCGGGCGACCGAGATGAACGAGGCTCCCTCCATGGACCAGGCACCCACCTCCTACCGCACCGCCC
>PMFY01000379.1:0-4871 GCA_003157945.1 Acidimicrobiaceae bacterium
TCGAGTCGCCGCAGTTGTTGCACTTCATGATCGAGGTCGTCGACATCCTGACGATCGTGGAGTGCTCACCGCAGTTGGGGCACACGGATGTCAGCTCGAACCGGTGCAGGCAGTAGACGCAGCGGTAGCGCCCCGGCAGGTTGGTAGGGCGCAGCCAGGGCTCGCCACAGTTCGGGCACTGGGGGCCGAGGTCGATCGGCGCCCTGGCGGCGCCGGGGGTCTTCGACACGGTCCTCGAGGTGGGGTCGGACGGGCGGGACGTCGCCCGGCCCGGACCCGGCCGCACCGAGCTCGTGGCCATCGCGGCCGGCTGATCGGTCTCCCTCGTCGACGCCCGTACCCCCGAGATCCCACCACCCCACCACCCACTCCCGCACCCCCATCCCGTCACCGGACACGGCGGCGGACCGACCGAGAGGAAGCCCATGGAGATCGACAGCGGCGGCGTGAACATCCACGTGGAGGTGGTCGGCGAGGGCCGGCCCGTCCTCCTCCTCCACGGGTTCCCCGACTCCGGTGCCCTGTGGCGCCACCAGGTCCCGGCCCTCGTCGACGCCGGCTTCCAGGCGGTGGTTCCCGACCTGCGGGGCTTCGGTGCCTCGGACGCGCCGGACGAGGTCGAGGCGTACTCGATCCTCTACACGGTCGGCGACCTCGTGGCCGTGCTCGACCACCTCGGCATCGCCCGGGCCCACGTGGTCGGCCACGACTTCGGGGCGGCGACCGCATGGGCCATGGCGGCGTTCCTCCCCGACCAGGTCGACCATCTCGTGGCCCTGTCGGTAGGCCAGGCGTCGGCCTTCCGCTCGGTGGGCGTCGCCCAGCTCGAGAAGTCCTGGTACATGTTCTTCTTCCAGTTCCCCGGCGTGGGTGAGCAGTGGCTGGCCGCCGACGGGTGGGCGAACTTCCGCGCCTGGTCCCACCACCCGGACGCCGACGCCGTGGTGGCCCGGTGGGAGGCGACGGGCACGCTCACGGCCGCCCTCAACTGGTACCGGGCCAACATCCCGCCCGAGGGGTTCGTGTCGTCGGACCTCGAGCTACCGCCGGTGCAGGCCCCGACGATGGGCGTGTGGAGCAGTGGCGACTTCGCCCTGACCGAGGAGCAGATGACCGGGTCCGCGCGCTACGTGTCGGGGCCGTGGCGCTACGAGCGGGTCGAAGGCCCCGGGCACTGGATGCAGCTGGAGGCCCCCGACGTGGTCAACCGGCTGCTCCTCGACTTCCTGCCGGCATGACGGACGGCGCGGCCCGGTAGCCTCGTCGGGGTGACGACCCTGGCCGGACTGACCCACGTGTCGGCCACCGTCGACGTCGGTGGCCCGGTGCACTATGTCGACTACGGCGGCCCGGCCGACGGCCCGCTCGTGGTGGCCGTCCACGGCCTCGGTGGCTCCCACCTCAACTGGGCCGCCGTCGCGCCGTACCTGGTCGATCACAGCCACCTCGTCGCCCTCGACCTGCTCGGGCACGGACGGACCCCGGCGGCCGGCCGGCGCCCCGACGTCGCCGGGCACGTGCGCCTGGTCACGGGCTTCCTCGACCGGGTGGCCGACCGCCCGGTGATCCTGATGGGCAACTCCCTCGGTGGGCTGGTCGCCGCCCTCACCGCGGCGTCGGCGCCGGACCGGGTGTCCGGTCTGGTGCTGGTCGACCCCGCGCTGCCCACCGAGCGCCTCGGCCTCGTCCACCCCCGGGTGGTGGCGAACTTCGTGGTCTGCTCCGTGCCCGGCGTGGGGGAGCGGTTCCTGACGGCCCGCCGCAACCGGACCACGGCCGAGCGCACGGTGCGCCGGGTGCTGGCCGCCACCTGCGTGGACCCGTCGCGGGTCCCCGCCGACGTCGTCGACGCCCACATCGGCCTGACCGCCACGGTGGACCGGACGGAGGCCGACCGGGCCTACCTGGCCTCGGCCCGCTCGCTCGCCCGCGTCATGGCCCGCTCCGCGCCGACGGTCGCCCGGATCGACGCCCTCGACGTCCCGGTGCTCCATCTGCACGGCGCCCGGGACCTGCTGGTGCCGCTCGGCGCGGCCCGGCGCATGGCCGAGGGGCGCAGCGACTGGCAGCTCGAGGTGGCCCGGGACATCGGCCACGCCCCGATGCTCGAGACACCGGTGTGGACGGGCCTGCGCATCGCCGAGTGGCGTGCCGGTGCCGGGGCGGCAGCCTTCGCCCGGGCCGGCGGCTCGAACGCGCCGGCACCCGCCGTCAGTTGACCTGGCGCTCCCGTCCCTCCCAGTAGGGGGCGCGGAGCCGGAACTTCTGCAGCTTGCCCGTGGCCGTGCGCGGCAGCTCGTCGCGCAGCTCGACCTCCTTCGGGCACTTGTACCCGGCCAGCACCGACCGGCAGTGGGTGATCACCAGCTCCTCGGTGACGCCACTGGCCCCGTCGGTCACCACGAGGGCCAGCACCATCTCGCCCCACTTCTCGTGGGGGACGCCGATGACGGCCACCTCGAGGACGCCCTCGAGCGAGAAGATGGCGTCCTCCACCTCGATCGACGAGACGTTCTCGCCGCCGGTGATGATCACGTCCTTCTTGCGGTCGAGGATGCTCAGGTGGCCCTCGTCGTCGACCAGGCCCCCGTCACCGGTGTGGAACCAGCCGCCGGCCAGCGCCGCGGCCGACTCCTCGGGCTGGCGCCAGTAGCCGGCCATCACCGTGTTGGACCGGGCCAGCACCTCGCCGTGCTCGTCGACGGTGAGGGCGGTGCCGATGGCGGGCGCGCCGGCCCGCATGAGCCTGCGGGCCCGCTGGTCCGAGGGCAGGTCGTCCCACTCGGGCCGGGCCCGGTTCACGGTCAGGACCGGCGACGTCTCGGTCAACCCGTAGATCTGGATGAACTCCCAGCCGAGCTCGGACTCGATGCGCTCGATGGTCCGGGACGGCGGTGGCGCACCGGCCACCACGACACGGGTGGTGCCCGCCCCGGGTACCGGACCGTCCAGGTCGGCTGCGGCGTCGAGGACGGCGTTGACCACGGCCGGTGCGGCGCACAGCAGGGTGACACCGTGGCGGTCGACCCGGCGCAGGATCTCCGGGCCGTCCACCTTGCGCAGCGCCACCTGGGTCACGCCCATGCCCGCGGTCGTCCACGGCATGCCCCAGCCGTTGGCGTGGAACATCGGCAGCGTGTGGAGGTAGACGTCTCGGTCGGACACTCCCACGTGCCAGCCGAACACGGCGGAGTTGACCCAGCAATTGCGGTGGGTGAGCTGGACGCCCTTCGGCCGGGCCGTGGTGCCCGACGTGTAGTTGATGGTGGCGGTGGCCGACTCGTCAGCGTCCCACGGCGCGGGCTCGACCCCGTGGGCGTAGAGCTCGGCGTCGGCGTCCGGTCCGAGCACGTACCGACGCGCCGGACCGATGCCGGCCAGCGCCTCGTCGAGCTCCGGATCGACCAGCACCACCGTGGCCCCGGAGTGCCCGAGGATGTACTCGACCTCGGCGGGCGCCAGGCGGAAGTTGATCGGGACGAGGATGCGTCCCCAGCCCGAGACCCCGAAGAACGACGTCAGCAGCCGGGCCGAGTTGTGGGACACGATGGCCACCCGCTCGCCCGGCCCGATGCCCAGACGGTCGAGGCCGGCCGCCTGGGCCCGGGCCCGGGCCGCCAGTCCGGCGAACGTGAGCGGCTCCCACGGCGCGGCGGGCTGGTCGGGCTCGTCGACGACGGCCACCCGCTCCGGGTACGTGAAGGCCGCCCGGTCGAGGAACTGGCGGACATTGAACTGGACCTGCATGGCGCTCCCCCTGCTTCGGTTCAGGGCCACCAATCTACGCACTCCTGATCACCGGCCCCGGACCGGCCGGAGGCCCACGACCACGGCCGGTCGCCTCGCTAAGGTGACGCCATGACCCCGCCACGCGTGGCCGTCGGCCCGTTCCCGTCCGAGTTCGCCACCGATGCCGTGCAGGCAGGAGGGGGCGAGGTCGTCGGTCTGGACGACCGGCCCGACAGCCTGGTCTGGCTCGACCCGGGGGACGTCGACGGTCTGGCCGTGTGGCTCGCCGAGGTGCCGCAGGCCCGCTGGGTGCAGCTGCCGTTCGCCGGGGTCGAGCGCGTCGCCGCGGCCGGCCTCCTCGACGACGAGCGCATCTGGACGTGCGCCAAGGGCGCCTATGCGGAGCCGGTGGCCGAGCACGCCCTGGCCCTGGCGCTGGCCGGCCTGCGCTACCTCCCGATCCGGGTGGCGGCGACGTCATGGGGCCTGCCCGCCGGGACCAGCGTCTACGACCGCAAGGTGACCATCCTCGGCGGGGGCGGGATCGCCACCTCGCTGCTCGAGCAGCTGGCCCCGTTCCGGGTGGAGGCGACGGTGGTGCGGCGCACGCCCGACGCCGTGCCCGGTGCCGCACGGGTGCTGCCGGTGGAGCGGCTGCACGAGGCGCTGGTCGACCCCCTCGTGGTGATCCTGGCCCTCGCCCTCACCCCCGAGACGACGGGCATCATCGGCGCCGCCGAGCTGGCGGCGATGCCGGAGACCGCCTGGCTGGTCAACGTGGCCCGCGGTGGCCACGTGGACACCGCGGCACTGGTCGACGCGCTCGGTGCGGGCTCGATCGCCGGGGCGGCCCTCGACGTCACGGACCCCGAGCCGCTGCCCGACGGGCACCCCCTCTGGGACCTGGAGAACTGCATCGTGACGCCGCACACGGCGGACACCATCGACATGGTCATCCCCCTGCTGGCCGAGCGGATCCGGGTCAACGTCCGCCGGTTGGCCGACGGCGACCCCCTGGTGGGGCGGGTCGACGCCTCGGCCGGGTACTAGGCGCCGGAGGCCGGAGCGCGGTCACCCATCGGCGTGTAGCGGTAGCCGTAGCCCCGGATGGCCTCGAGCACGTCCTTGTACTCGTCCTGCCA
>PMFY01000379.1:4901-8976 GCA_003157945.1 Acidimicrobiaceae bacterium
TCGACCCGCACCTCGCGGGCGGGCCAGTCGACCTCCAGGTTGCCGTCGCGGTAGACGGTGGGCTCCTCGGGCGCCTGGGCCGGCGCCGCGGCCTGGCTGCGCCGCAGCAGGGCCTGGATGCGGGCGCCGAGCTCCTGGACACCGAAGGGCTTGGTCAGGTAGTCGTCGGCGCCGCTGGTGAGGCCGCGTACCTTCTCGTGCTCGAGGTCGTGCGCGGTCAGGATCAGTACCGGTACCTCGGAGAGGTCGCGGATGCGCTCCAGGACCTCCCAGCCGTCCATCTCGGGGAGCCCGATGTCGAGGACGACCAGGTCCGGCCGCTCCTCGAAGAAGTTGCGCAGACCGAGACGACCGTCGCTCGCCACCACGCCCGTGCCGTGCTGCTTGGCCACCACCCGTCGGACGGCCTCGGCGATCGAGGGGTCGTCCTCGATGATCAGGACCCGCGTGGTGCCGGCGAGCTGGTCGGTGCTCAAGGCTGTGGACATCGCTGGTGCTCCTTGCTGTGTGCTTCGAAACCTCAGGTGTCGCCAGGCACGTCCTGTCCGGCACCGGAGGACCGGACGCCCACGGGCAGCAGGTCCTCCACTTCTGTATCGGCGGGAGCGGCCACGCCTTGAGCCTCGAGTTCGTGACGGGCCTCCGCCGTGACCAGCGAGGGGAGTTCCACGCGCACCGTGGTGCCCTGGCCGGGGGCCGAGGTGAGCGTCAGGGTCCCGCCGTGGTGCTCGACGATGGCCTGCACGATGGCCAGGCCGAGCCCGGTCCCGGGGATCACCTCCCGGGTCGCCTCGGTGCCCCGGAAGAACCGGCCGAAGACCGCCTCCTGCTCGTCGGCGGGGATGCCGATCCCGTCGTCGTCCACCGACAGCACGACCGACGACGCGGACGCCGCCACGGACACGAGGACGTGGCCGCCGGCCGGCGTGAACTTGACGGCGTTGCTGACCAGGTTGAGCAGCAGGCGCTCGAGCTGGTGCTCGTCGCCGAGGACCACGGCCGGCCCGTCGGCGCACCGGGTGGTCAGCGTCAGCGACTTGCCGTCCGCGGTGGGGAGGAGCGACTCGCAGACGGCGTCGAGCAGCGGGTTGACGTCGACGCGCACCAGGTGGATGTCGTAGACCGCGGAATTGAGGTGCGACAGCGTCAGGATGTCCTCGATCAGCCCCGACAGGCGGACGCTGTTCTTCTCGATGATCTCGAGCATCCGGTCCTCGTCGCCGCCGATGCCGTCCTCGTCGCGGAGCAGCTCCGTGTAGGCGCGGATGGAGGTGAGAGGGGTGCGCAGTTCGTGGGAGAAGGTGGACAGGAACTCGCTCTTGGCCCGGTCGAGGTCCTGGAGCTGGCGGACGAGTTCGAGCTGGCTGGCGTAGAGGTTGGCCTGGACGATGGCCCGCCCGAGGTCGGCCCCCACCGAGTCGATCAGGGCGATGTCGTCGTCGTTCCATTCGGCGACCGGGTCGACCAGGCCGAGGCCGAGCAGCGCCAGCAGGCGGTCGTCGGCGTCGTGGACGGGGGAGAGGACCCAGGCGGCGTAGCCGCTCGTGTCGACGAATGCCGGCTCACCCGTGCCGTCGGGTGGCTCGGGCAGCGTGGCGACGTCGGCCAGGGCCAGGGTGCCCTTGCGGGCGGCGACGCCGTCGAGGAAGCGGCGGGTGCTCCCGGTGAGGGTCAGCGGGCGGTCGTCGAGGCCGGCCAGCCGGCCGGGGTGCCAGACGACGGGTCGGTCCTCGAACCGACCGTGGTCGTCGGCGGTGTAGATGGTCGCCACGTCGACGTCGAGGACCCGGCCGACGTTCGAGGCGATCTCGGCGAGGATCGAGGGGAGGTCGGTCCCCTCCAGGTCGGTCGACCCGAGCCGCGACGACAGGATGCGCATGCGCTCGTGCATGTCCTGGCGCCGCCGGTGGGCCTGCTCGATCTCGTCGTGGGCGGCGATGAGCGCCACGGTGCGCTCCTCGACCAGACGCGCCAGGTCCCCACGGTGGTTGCGCAGTTCGCCCACGGCCTCGTCGAGGGCGAGGGCCGCCCGGACCGCCTCGTCCTGCATCCGGTTGAAGCTGGTGGCCATCTCGCCGAACTCGTCCGTCGTGCGCACCACCACGGGGGTGGCCGTCACCGGCGCGTGGGCGCGGTCGAGGTCGTCGCCGGCCATCGCCTCCATGGCCGCCGTGAGCTGGGCCAGGGTTCCGTCGGCCAGGTCCTGGGCGGCGACCTGCACCTGCTTGGCGGTGTGGGCGATCATCCCCGGCAGCACCAGGCCGACGGAGATGGTGAGGAGCCCGACCACCACGAAGATGTCCTTCAGCATGGCCACCAGGGCGTCGTTGCCCGGGCCCACGTGGTCGACGGCGATCAGGTAGCCCACTCCGTCGAGGGCGAGGACGAGGAGCATGGCGCCGGTCAGCTTCACGTAGAGCGAGCGCTTCACGGCCCGGGCCCCGGCACGGCGGCGGTCGCCGTGGGCCCGCCAGGCGTAGGCCAGCGAGCCCGAGAAGGCGAGGGCCAGGCCGAAGATGACGATGGGCAGGCCGAACTGCTCGAAGCCGAGGACGGTCGCCACCAGCCACACGGCGGCGGCCATGACACCGAGGACGATCGAGGAGTCGCGCGCCCGGTAGGTGCGGACACGGTCGGGCTCGTTGCGGCGCAGCAGCCACACGGCCACGCTCGGAAGGGCGATCCCGATGAGGTAGGTCAGGTTGGCCGCGGCCACCAGCGAGATGGGGTCACCCAGCAGCAGGAAGGCGAGGGAGGCGACCGCCGTGGCCAGGATGGCCACCACCGGGGCGTCGGTGCGGGGGTGGCGGTACCCGATGGTCCGGGGGAGGAGGCCGTCCTCGGACAGCTGCGACAGCGTCCGGGAGGCGCCCGACAGCGGCTGCAGGGTGCCGCAGAACATGTTGAAGGCCACGAAGCCGACGGCCGCGGCCTTGGCCAGGCTGCCGAAGACCGGGGCGAAGGTCGGACCGAGGGCGGCGGCCAGGTTGCCCTCGATCGGGTGGGGGCCGAGCGTGCCCAGCCAGACGACCGGGATCAGGACGAAGAACACCGACGCCATGCCCCCGCTGAACCACATGGCCATCGGGTGGTCGAACGCCGGGCGCTTCATCTCGCCGATGTGACAGGCCGCTGCCTCGAAGGCGGGGGCGGCGAACCCGATCAGGTACAGGCCGGCCATGACCCCGGTGAGGTGGCCGAAGGCGCCGCCGAAGGGAGAGGTCAGATGGAAGTCGACGGACCGGTGCCAGTCCACGTGCCCGGCGAGGACGGGGATGATCCCGGAGCACAGGGCGAGGGTGAAGGCGACCAGCGCGATGGGCTTGGCCACCCGGACGGCCCACCGCAGGCCGCACAGGTTGACGCCGGTGAACACCAGGACGATCAGCGTGGCCATGACCTTGACCGGCACGTGGGGGAGGTACCACTGGTGGAGGGCCTCGGCCGAGAAGATGGCGGTGAGCCCGCACGTGGGCACCCAGCCCCACCAGTAGCAGACGCCCGTGAGGTTGGCGAGGACGGCACTGTAGGGGCGGAACGCCTCGGCGCAGGTGGCGGCGATGCCGCCGACCCGGTTGGGGAACATGCACGTCAGCTCGATCCACCCCGGGGTGGCCATGAAACTGAGCAGCAGTCCGACGGCCAGGAGCGGGACGGCCATCGTTCCCTGGGCGAGCAGCAGCGCCCCGATCAGGAAGATGGACTGGTTGGAGCCGCCCAAGGCCAGCGAGCTGGCCCCGACCCAGGTGATCGTGCGGGGATGGGGACGGGCGGCGGCGGGCCCGGCCGGGAGCGCGTCGACGGCGACGGTGTCCGTTGCCGTCGTGGCGGTTCGTCGTGGGCTCATGTCGACCTTCGTGGCGTTCTCCGGAGCGCGGTGGCGGACGTCACCGCCGTGCGCCCGGGCAGGGCGAATTCCACTCCGGTGGTGGTATCGGCCGGGTGTGGGGGCGCCTTGAGGTGGGTCGGGGCCGGGGTGGGGAACGAGGGGGCCGGGGTGGGGCACGAGGGAGCCGGGAGGTGGGGCCGGCGAGGAGGGGACCGGGGAGGGGCCAGGAAGGAGGGGAACGAGGGG
>PMFY01000430.1 GCA_003157945.1 Acidimicrobiaceae bacterium
CCGCCGTCACCTGCAACCATGGTGGCCCACCGTCGGTGGCCTGGGGAGGGTCGAACGTCCCAACTTGTCGGCCGGACCGACGCGTGCTCCGGTCAGACGAGTACGGGCGAGAAACGCAGCGGCAGCCGCGCCGGACCCCAGATGCCGAACGTCGTCGGCTTCCATTCGACGGGCCCGTCGACCGCCAGACCCGGCATTCGGCGTGCCAGGAGTACCAGCGCCTCCTGGAGCTCGGCGCGGGCCAGCGCGGCACCCATGCNNCGGGTGATGTCGAACGTGTCGGGCTCCTCATAGGTGTCCGGGTCGCGGTTCGCGCCGGCCAGCGACACCGACACCAGCGTCCCCTTGGGGAAGAGCACGTCGCGGAAGACGACGTCCTCCGGGGTCACACGGATCGTGCCCCGGACGGCGCCGAGGTAGCGCATGCTCTCCTCCACGGCCCGCTGGGCGAGCTCGGGCCGTTCGGCCAGCAGCGCCCACTGGTCCGGGTACTCGGTGAACAGGGCGATGGCGCAGGCCAGCTGGTTGCGGGTCGTGTCGGTGCCGGCCATGAGCACAGCCATCGCCAGGGAGACCAGCTCGTCGTTGGAGAGGCGGTCGCCCGCCTCCTCGATGGCGATGAGCACGCTGAGCAGGTCGTCGCCCGGTGTCGTGCGGCGCGCCGCGATGAGGTCGGCCAGGTAGGACTCGAGGGCGGTACCGGCCGCCTCGACCCGGGGCAGGTCCTCGGCCAGGTTCTGGTTGAAGATCCGGAAGATGTCGGTGGCCCACGCCGAGAACTGGCGCCAGTCGTCCTTCGGGGCGCCCAGGAGCTCGCAGATGATCGGGATCGGGTAGGGCTCGCACACGTCGAGCACGAGCTCGCAGTGCCCGGACCCGGCGAAGGAGTCGACCAGGCCGCCGACGACCTCGCGCATGAAGGGTCGGAGCCGGTCGGCCGCCGCCGGCGTGAACGCCGGCGCCACCAGACGCCGCAGCCGGGCGTGGTCCTCACCCTCCATGGCCAGGATCGACCGGCGCCGTGGCTCCTGGACCTGGTCGGGCTCCATGCCGTTCAACTCGCGCAGCAACGACAGGGCGTTGTGGAACCTGCGGTCACGGAGGAGGGACACGCAGTCCTCCCGCCGGCTGACGCTGAACCCCATCGGCGTCCGGGACAGCCAGTGGCGCTCCCGGGCCTCGGTGATGACGGCCAGGGACTCCTCGCGGCCCATGCCGGCCGTGTCGACCAGCGGCAGGTCGAGGTCGTACGCAGACGTCACCATCGGGCACACTCCGTCAACTGAGGGACCCCGCCAAGTTATCCCGGCACCCGGGTGCGGGTCGTCGCTAGGGTGCGGCGATGGAGCCCCTCGTCGCCGCGACCGCCATCGGACCACCCCTCGGGACGGTGGGGGCCGCCTTCTACTTCTCCCCGGAGGCCGCCGCCCGGGCGGAGGGAATCGGGCTCGACGTGGTGAGCCTGTACGCGGCCGGCCGGGGTGCCGTGCTCGGCGACCGGACGCCGCCCGAGGTGGACGAGACCTTCTTCTTCTTCAAGTCCGGGCTCATCGCCGGCGTGGTGGAGGCGGCCCGGACGAAGGCCACCCCCGCCGACATCCTCGACGCCCACCTCGGCTCGGCCGACGACTTCGCCGCCGCCACCTACGGGACGGTCGACCCCGCCGTCCTGGCCGGGTTCGCGGCCGCCGGCGCCCGGGTGGTCGACGGCCTGCCCACGGGGCGGTGGCCGCTGGTCGACGGCTACCGGGCCCAGCCCGTTCCCGGGGCGACCGCCGCGTCGGCCTACCGGCACGCCGTGCTCCTCCGCGAGCTTCGGGGAGGCGTCCACCGCGACGAGGTCGAGGCCGCGGGCCTCAGTGCCGCCGTGGCGTGTCAGTTCGACCGGGGCGACGACTACTACCGCCTGCACGGCTTCGGCGACGACGACCGTGTGCCCGGGACCCCGGCCACCCTGGCCGCCCGGGCGGCGGCCGAGGAGGCCACCGACGCGGCGGTGGGCGAGCTGCTGGCGGTCCTCGACGAGGTGGAGCTCGGGCACCTGGTGGCGGGGGCCGAGCTGCTGGCGGCCACGGGCCCGGGGGTCGTGCTCCCGGGCGGCTGACCGCCGCGGGCCGGTCCGGTACCTACCCGGGGGCGGGTACGGCGACGAAACGGTCGGCGGTGGGCACCGACTCACCGGCCCAGCGGTAGGCGACCAGAGGTCGTCCCTCGTCGCGTACGGCGCTGTAGTCGACGCACACGGCGTGGCGACCGGCCGGCCGCGGGGTGCCCGTGAACCAGTAGTGGCCGAAGAACACGGGCACCGGGTCCGTGTAGCGGACGTCGTCGGCACCGTGGACGGTGACATCGGGCAGGCCCGGGTGGAGCCGCCCGTCGAGCGTCCGGGCCCCGGTCGGCACCACGGCGAGGTCGCGCAACGAGGTCGCCGATGCGTCCCACCACCGGACGCGGGTCGCCCAGCGCGGCGTGCCTTCGGGGTCGACGAAGGCCAGATCGTCGCCCAGGCGGACCTCGGGGCCCTTCAGGACCACCTCGACGGCGTCGAAGGCCTCGGTGCCCGGTGTGTTGGCCTCGAGCAGGAAGGCGTCGCTGAGCGGCGTGCCCGGTTCCACCCACTTGTCCAGGACGGCCAGCGATGCCGGGTGCCAGCAGGCGTGGGCCACCCGCAGGTCGCCGAGGTCGAGCCACAGGGGCAGGGTCCGGAACCAGGCGAGCGTGTCGACGTGCAGGGCCGAGCCCTCGCCGAACTGGTC
>PMFY01000146.1 GCA_003157945.1 Acidimicrobiaceae bacterium
TACCAGCACTTCGAGTCCAAGCGCGCCCTGTACCTCGAACTGCTCGACGTCTTCTCCCACTCCATGATCGACCGCATCGTGCAGGCGACCGCGGCGGCCCAGGGCCCACGCCAGCAGGTCGAGCTCGGGTTCGCCGGGTACTTCCAGCTCATGGTCGACAACGAGCACGCCTTCCGCCTCCTGTACGGCCGGGACGCTCCGGACGACGTCGAGCTCGGGGCGGCCCTCCGACGCGTCGAGGAGACGATCGCCCAGGCCATCGATCCGCTGATCGACGCCGGCCTCGACCCCGAGCACCGGCTGCTGCTCGCCCACGCCGTGGTGGGGATGGCCGAAGGGGCCAGCCGCCACTGGTTGGACGCCCACCGCGCCCGCCGGACCTCGGAGGAGGGTGCCACGCCGGAGGACGAGGTCGACCGGGCCGCCGAGGCATCGCGCCTGGCCGCGCGGCTGGCCGATTTCGCCTGGGCCGGTCTCCGCCAGGTCCACCGCATCTGACGGGCCCGGACCGCCGAACGGCAGGCCTCGGATCGAATCACGCCCGATCCCTGTGCACGGCACGCGGCCCGGCCCCGGGGAACCGGGCCACTCCGACCTGAGCCTCACGCCCCGCCACTCCGACCCGATCCTCACGCCCCGCCACTCACGACCCGTCGCCCACCGCCGGCGCCTCACCGGCGCCGCTCACGGCCCATGCCGCGTCAGACCTGGACCTTGCCCTCCGCCACCGGATGGTTCGTCGAGGCCACCACGCCGCCGGCCACCTCGTCGGTGATGGCGAAGGCGGACACCCCGTGCGAACCGGCCACGCTGAAGGGCACGATGCCCGGTCGCGCTCCGAGGAGCCCCAACGAGATCACCTTCGACCCGACCACGCCCCACAGCTGGTAGGTGCGGTCGGCCGGCAGCGCAGCCAGCCCGTCTCCGGAATCATTGATGACGAACCCCGTGCCTGCCGCCGTCAGGACGATGGTCGCGGGCGTGGATCCCTGGCTGTCGGCCCCCGGGGCCGACAGGGGGACCCGGGTGGTGCCCGGGGCGGCGATGGCCGCCCGCTCGGCGGAAGACAGGTTCGGTGTGGCCTGCAACGCGTTGACCTGTCCGTGCAGGTGGTGCACCTGCAGTCCGAGCACGAGGGCGATGACGACGGCTGCGGCGGCCACGAGCCCGGCACCGGCCGCCACCAGACGGGACCGTCGGCGCGTCGTCCCGATGGGCACCACGGCGGCGCCACGGCCAGCCCCGGTCGCCGGGACCGAGGTCCGCGCCTCGCCGGTGGCCCCGCCCCGAGGGCCGGCTCCCGTCGTCCGGTCCTCCGGGACCTCCAGCCTGGCCGCCAGGCGGTCCCAGGAGTCGTCGGACGTCCCACCGAGGCGGACGGCGATCCCGTCCCACAGATCGGATGGCGGCACACCACCGGAGTTGGCGAGCAACCCCGCCACTTCGTGGTGCTGGTCGACCTCGGCGGCGCACCGCACGCATCCGTCGAGATGGGCCTCGATGACGGCGGCCGTCTCCGGCTCCACGGCGTCGAGCGCGTACGCACCCAGCAGTTCCTCGATCTCGGCGTGGCTCAGCGGCTCCGGCGACGGGCTCACAGTCCCGCTCCCGCCGGCTCGACGCCGCGCTCGGCCAGGTGGACCCTGAGGCGGCCGAGACCGGACCGGATCCGACTCTTCACCGTGCCCTCGGGCTCGTTCAACAACACCGCCACCTCCCGGTACGTCCGTCCGCCGAAGTACGCCAGCTCGATGGGTTGACGGAGCTCGTCGGGCAGGGCACCGAGGGCGTCCTTCACCTGTTCGGCCACAGCCATGTCCCAGACCTCGCGGTCGATGTCGTAGGCGGCGGTCGCCGTCTCCCGCGTCGTCCGCTCCTCACGCCGGCGACGAGACTCCTCGGAGCGGACGACGTCGACCGACTTGCCGTGGGTCCGGGCCAGGAGAAACGACCGCAGGGTACCCCGCTGGGCGTCGAATTTCTCCGGGTGGCGCCACAGGTCCAGGAAGACTTCCTGGGTGACCTCCTCGGCGGGTGGATCGGACCGCAGGATGCGCCGGGCGAGGGCGTGGACAGCCCCGCCGTGGCGGCGGTAGACCTCGGCCAGGGCGGGCTCGTGCCAGCGGCCCACCGCAACCACGAGGTTGGCGTCGCTGGCCTGTTCGACATCCATCAGCACAGAACGTTATTCGGAGCGAGACCCGGCCCGGATGACGGAACCGGCGCGGTCGCCAATTCCCGACCAAGCAGGTAGAGTATTGGCGTGTTCTCGTTCCCGAACCCGGTCAACGACTATGCGGCCCGCACCGTGGCCACCGGCGTCGTACTCATGTGCCTGGCCACCGTCGCCTTCGACCAGCCCTGGATCCTCATCCCCCTGACCTACGGCTTCTGGGCCCGCGTCCTGACCGGCCCCACGCTCAGCCCGCTCGGCCAGCTGGCCACCCGGGTGGTGGCCCCCCGCCTGCCCGTCGAGCCGAAGCTGGTGCCGGGGCCGCCGAAGCGCTTCGCTCAGGCGATCGGCGTCGTCTTCTCCACCACCGCACTCGTGCTCTGGTACGGGTNNCGGCGAGCACACCGCCTCGTTCGTCGTCGTGGGCCTGCTGGCCTGCGCTGCCTTCCTCGAGGCCGCGTTCGGGCTCTGCCTCGGGTGCAAGGGGTTCGCGTTGCTGATGCGGGCCGGGGTCATCCCCGAGTCGGTGTGTCTGGAGTGCAGCGACCTCTCGCTCCGCCATCCCGAGTTCTCCTCCGAGCGCACCTGACGCTCCGTCCGGTGGCCATCGGTGGGTGACGGATCGCCGACGATCCGGCCGGCCACGCCCGGCGAGTTCGGTCGGCTGCGCCAGATCGAACTCGAGGCCGATCTGCTCTACGGCACCGTCGGGATCGGACCCTTCGCGGCCGATGACGTCCACTACCGGCTCGACGAGGTCGCCGCGGTGTTCGCCGCCGGGGACCCACCGGTCGGGTTCGTCAGCATCGACGTCGTCGACGGTTGCGCCCACATCGACCAGCTCTCCGTCCTGACGGAACACGGCGGCCAGGGGATCGGTAGGGCGCTGCTCGACCGGGCCGTGCGGTGGGCCCGGGACACCGGGCTGGCCGCCGTCACCCTCACCACGTTCCGCGACGTCCCCTGGAACGCCCCCTTCTACCGGCGGGCCGGCTTCACGGTGGTGGACGATCCGCCTCCGGGTCTCGCCGAGCTCCGGGCCGCCGAGCGCGCCGAGGGCCTCGACCGGTTCGGGCCCCGGGTCGCCATGCGCCTGCCGCTCTGACCGGTCATCGACCGCCGAGCAGGGGAAGGAGCCGGGCGCACAGGTCGGCCAGCTCCCGGGCGCACGACACATAGACGGCTTCGTCGCCACCGGCCGGGTCCTCGACGTCCTCCCACTCCCCGACCTCGACATCGGCCAGTCCGAGTGCGCCGAGCCGCTCGGCCAGCGGACCGGGTCCGGGCGGCAGATCGCGCACCAGTCGCTTGACGGTGGCGGTGCGGTGGGCCGCGTGCGGGTGCTTGCGGCGGATGTAGGACACGTGCTCGGCCGCCATGGCCAGGATGAGCATCGAGCCGTCGATGTCCTCCTCGGTGAGCTGGTGGCTCCGGTGCCCGTTCGCCGACAGGCCCAACGCGTCGAGGGCGGCCCGGGTCCGACGGCTCATCGGCTGACCCTCGATGACGTGGGTACCGGCCGTGACGACGGGCAGCGGCCCGTTGTCGAGCATCGCACCGGCCATCACGGAGCGGGCTGCGTTGCCCGTGCAGAGGGTCACGAGCGTGAAGCCGTGCCCCTCCCCGACCCCTGGACCCGACCCGTCGCTCAGCACCGGGTCACGGTACCCGACGCCGGGCTGGCCCGTGATGGCCCGGGCGGTGGTCGATCCGGCCTCCCTCAGTCCCGGTCCGGGTCGAACTGCCGCGCCCAGTGCCGGAATCGGGGGATCGGGCCGTCCCCCTTGACGAGCCGGGGGCGAGCGACGTAGCGCAGCCCTTCCCAGATCGGCACGTCCTGGCGGACACCGCCGAGTGCGCCCCGGTGCATGAAGTCGGCGACCTCGTCCACCGGCACGCCCCCGATCGAGCCGCCCGCCACCGGGCATTGGACGGTCGTGACGATGGTGAACTCGACGCTGTCGACGGTGGTGGGCGTGGTGAGGAGCAGCACCCGGTACCGGAGTCCGACCTCTTCGGCGGAGTTGAGCGAATGTGCGAATCCCAGACCGTAGGTATCCGTGTCGAAGAACGTCATGATCTCGTCGGGCCCCTCGCGCAGGAAGTTCGGCGTGGCGAACTGGAACTCGGAATGGAACGACGTCCCCCGATCCTCATACGAGGGCGCCGACAGGAAGAAGCCATGGACGATCCCGAAGTGCACGGCGTCGACGCCGTTCTCGTGGATCGTCTCGACATGGGCGGCGATGGGGAGTGTCGTGGTCCGGGGGACCGTCCACCCGTCGAGGTCGAGTTCGGGGATGTCGAAGGTGGGGCCACCGTCGCCGGGGTCGTGCCAGGCGAAGAGGAAGCCGAACCGCTCGATGGTCGGGTGGACCGGGAGCCGAACCGGGTAGGACGGAGTTCCCGGGTATTCGGAGCCGACACAAGAGCCGTCGGTGCCCCAACGCAGGCTGTGGAAGGGGCAGCGGATGCCCTCACCCACCACCGTGCCGCCCCGCGCGAGGTTCGCCCCGAGGTGGGGGCAGTACGCGGACGCNNCGGACGCCACCGCGGCCTGTCCGCCCTCGGTCCGGAAGACCACGACCTGCCCGCCGAGGAAGGTCCGCTCCACCAGGCTGCCGGGCCCGACCTCGTCGGAGGCGGCCACCTTGAACCATCCGACCGGGAACGGCGGGCGGGGATCAGGGCCCACGCCGGCCGACGGGGCGTCGGTCACTACCCCGAGATCCCCGGGGCGAAGCGTCCCGCGAAGGCACGCAGGGGCAGGTCGGCGCTGGTGACGATGCCGGGAGGCGCAGCCACCACCGATCGGATGGCATTGAGCGCGGGCATCCCGGTGACGGTCATGCCGACCGAGGCGAAGGCTTCGGGCGACGAGAAGTCCGTCCCCGGCTTCGGGATGATCATGTGCTTGGAGTAGATGCAAGGGTCCCCGTCGATCTGGGTGATGTAGCACCCCTGGATGTCCCAGTGCGGATCGGTGTGGGGCGTCATCTGCCACTCCAGGTGCAGTTCGATCCGGGGCTCACCGGCGACGAGGCCCACGTACTTGAGGTAGCAGCCGCCGAGCGAGCCCTTCGGCAGGCGGAACCAGCCGAGGTCGACGTCCTTCGTGCACGCGCCGAGTTCGCTCTCGAAGCGCACGTCGTCGAGGGTCAGGCCCATGCAGTCGGCCATGAGGCGGACCGCGTCCTCGAACACCCGGGTGTACTTCTCGAGCATCCCCGGCACCGCCGGATCATCGACCGGACGACCGAACCCGACCTCGTTCCACGTGTCGACCGAGTGGTGGCACGAGACGTCGACGGACTCCTTGCACAGCACCCGCTCGATCTCGGTCACGTCCGCCGAATGGACGATGGTGAGGATCTGGGCGAGGCCCGGGTTCATGCCCGTTCCGTAGAAGGTGGAGCCGCCGCGCTCGCAGGCCGCCTGGATGATCTCCTGCTCGGTCCGGCCCGACGGATGCGGATGGTTGGCGTTGCGGTGGTGGCCGGTCACCCAGTCCGCAGTGGTCACGATGTTGATCCCCGCCTCGAGGACCTGCTCGTACAGGTCCACGTCGGGGAACACGCCGTGGAAGGTCACGCAGTCGGGCCGGGCGGCGATGATCTCATCGACGGTCCCGGTGGCGGTGACGCCGACCGGGGGCAGCCCGACGATCTCCCCGGCGTCCCGGCCGATCTTGTCGGCCGAATAGCAGTGCAACCCGACCAGCTCCAGATCCGGCTGGTGCCGGATGCGTCGGATCATCTCGGATCCGACGTTGCCGGTTGCGACCTGGAACACCCGCATCTTGCCGTCACCCACAACACCCACGATCACTCACGACCTTTCGCGTCCTCGGTACCACTGGGGTCGGGCAGACGAGCACGCAGGTCCGGGCCGGCCTACTCGGCCTGGTCGTTGCACGCTGCCGTCGAGACTGCATTATGGACCCATCGGGATTCCGGTGTCGGGTGTCCTGCCCCGTTGCGCCGGGGTCGAGACCGGGACGTCCGGATCCTGAGGCCTCACCGTTCGGATCGAATTCGCCGGTGACGGTGGCCGGCTCCGGTGCCCCGCTACCGTGGTCCTGTGCGCGAGGGGCGTCGGGGAGGCGGACGGTGGTCTCGAATCCACTGAGGAGAGCCGTGCTGTGCGGCATCGCCGTCCTCGGCACCGCCTGCGGTGGAGCGGTGCAATCGACCCACCCCGCCACGACCCANNCCACGACCCACCCCGCCACGACGACCCGACCGATCGCCACAAGCGACCTCCAGCAGGTGGTCTCGGCCGGGCGCCTGACATTCGCCCTCCCGTCCTCGTGGGCGGTCGGGTACGGCACCTGTCGATGCGGTTGGGGTGCGCCCGGCACGGCCACCCTCGGCAACGGCCAGCAGACCCCGGGGGTGATGTGTTCCTGTCCCATGGAGAGCGGCACCGCGCCGTCCGCCCTGCACCTCTACGAAGGGCACGGCGGGCTCGTGCCCGGCGGGATCCCGACGGAGATCCACGGGGTCCGGGTACTGGTGGCGCTGGACCCGTCGACGGCGACGCTGTCCGCCACCTACCCCGTCGTGGACCAGTGGATCACGATCGGTCCCGCTCCGCAGTCGACGTCCGGCTCCGTCACCGCCCAACAGGTCGCCCTGGAGCGCCAGGTGCTGGAGTCGGTCGCGGTCGTTCCCGGCAGTCCGGGTGGAGCCTAAGGTCGAGCGTCAGGGGTCGAGCGTCAGGGGTCGAGCGTCAGGGGTCGAGCGTCCGGCCACGGACCGGAGGCGCTAGTGCTTCCGGACCGGAATCCGTGGACGCGCCATGGGTGGCCAGCCAGGCCTCGACCGCCAACACCGTGGGCCGCTTCCGCCAGAGCACATCGAATTGGACCAGGCCGATCGTGGACGTCACGCGTCGTCCGAAGTCCTGCGGCTCCCGAAGCCTGAGTCGAACACCAGTGCGTCTCGGTTCGATCGCTTCGATGTTGGACCAGGGAACGTCGATCGAGACCCGCGCCACCGAGACGGAGACGCCGGTCGCCGAGACCTCCACCGGACTCATCGATTGGGTGAGGTACGCCATGACGGGCGAGCAGACGGCGACGGCGACGGGAGGTCGCCATCCGAGCACGTTGGTGGCCGCCAGGGTGACGAAGAGCGCCTCGAGCGCCACCAGGTTGACCGAGGTGAGCTGCCACATCGAACCGTAGGCACTCCCACGGACGGGATAGCCGCTATCGCCCACGTGCCCGCCCTCCGATCGTTCCCATGACCAACTGTCGTCCGGATCGCCCGCCTTCTTGACTCCCCGGTGGTGCCCGCTCACCCGCCAGGTGGAGGAGAACTTGGAATACTGGAGTGTGGACGAGATCCTGGATGGTGGGATTGCCAATGCCGGGCGGGTCGTCCGACGCGGCGACGTCGTCCTCCGCCCGTCCACTCCGTACTCGGTGACGGTCCACCGCTTCCTCCGTGAGCTCCGGGCGATCGGGTTCCGGGGTGCGTCGCTCCCGCTCGGGATCCAGGACGACGGCCGGGAACGGCTCGTCTACATCGCCGGCGAGGTGCCGGTCCCACCCTTCCCGAACTGGTCACAGTCGGATGGGGTACTCGCGTCGATCACCAGACTGGTCCGTTCGTTCCACGACGCGTCCCACCGGGTCGGACTCGTCGGCGACGAGTGGAGCCCCGAACTGGCCGATCCTGACGGGGGTCCGATCATCTGTCACAACGACGTCTGCCTGGAGAACGTCGTGTTCCGCCATGGTGAGGCGATCGGACTGCTCGACTTCGACTTCGCCGCTCCCGGGCGTCCCGTGCACGACCTGGCCGCGTTCGCCCGGATGTGCGTGCCCATCGACGACGACCTCAGCGCCGAGCGCCTCGGCTGGGGTCGCGTCGACCGCCCCGCCCGTCTGCGCCTGGTGGCTGATACCTATGGCCTCCCGGCCGCCGGACGCACCGAGCTCCTCGGGCGCCTCGACCGGTCCATGCACGGGGGAGGCGCATTCGTGCAACGTCGGGTCGAGGCCGGCGATGCGAATTTCATCCGGATGCTCGCCGAGATGGGCGGCATGGAGCGCTACGAGCGGAGGCGAACGTGGTGGGAGGCGAACCGGGTCGCCTTCGTCGATGCGCTCGCCTGACCGTTCGGGCGGACGCGACCGGCCCGGTCCGCGGGATCCGGAGACGGGGCCGCATGGTCGCGGTTGCGGCCGGACGGCGACTCGGCGGGTCGCCCGGGACGACCCGGCTGACGACGAGCCGCCGGATCCCGCCCTTCACTGGCGTCGTCGCCCTCACCAGACCCTCGGGGTCGGGCAGGTGCGAACTGCACTCAGCCGGTCACTAGAACTTGCCCAAGGCGCGGAGCCACGCCGTGGTGGCCACCAGTCCGTCGTCCAGGCTGATCGGGTCGTAGCCCAACCGCAGATACGTCTTTGTCTCGGTGAGCGGTCGCCGTGGGGGTGCGTCCCGGGCCGTCCTGGCGGCCCGGGCGGCGATGGCCACCAGCGAGGGACCGAACACCTCGGCGAGTCCCGGATCGTCCGACGGCTGGATGTCCTCCACCTTGTGGTCGATGCCGGCCAGCCCGCAGATCCGGGTGCAGGCCTCAGCCGTGCTGACGATGTCCTCGGGACGGCCGTCGAGCATGTACCGCTCACCCGCCACCCCGCGATCCAGGGCCAGTAGGCAGCCCCGTGCGATGTCGTCCGCGAACACCCAGCTCACCGGGAACCACAGATAGGACTGGATCCGCTGACGGAGCCCGGCGAGGAGGACCCGGTTGAAGCTCGTCCGACCCAGGGCGTTGCTGGCCACCGGAGAGGGTCCGAAGATGGCGCCGGGATGGGTCGTGACGACGTCCTGGCCGGCTGCGGCCCGGGCCATGGCGTCTTCGAAGGCGGCCATCTTCGTGACGGTGTACGGATCCGAGCTGGGCTTCGTGGTGACGGGTGCGTCCTCCCGCTCGATGGCGCCCGAGGTGTCGAAGAAGGTCCCGGTACTTACGGCGACCACCCGGCGCATGCCCAGGGCCTGGCCGGCATCCAGCACGTTGGCGGTTCCGCCGACGTTGACCGCCCGGAACAGCTCGAGATCCTGACTCGCACCACCCAGCAGCGCGGCGGAGTGGATGGCCGAATCACAGCCTTTGGCGGCCCGCAGCACGTCGTCGGCGTCGGTGATGTCCCCGGTTACGACATCGACCCCCATGTCGACGAGTGGATCGGTGTCGGCCCCGGTGCGGGCCAGGGCCCGGACCGCATCGCCCCGCTCTACGAGGAGCTTGGCGATGTTCGCCCCGGCCAGGCCGGTGGCGCCGGTGACGAGGACGGTCTCGCTCATACCTCGGATCGCCCGATCGGCGAGTCGGCGCGGGCCGTGTCCACCTGGTCGGGGTCGAAGGTGATCACCGGAGGGTCGGTGCCGAAGGGGTCGAGCGTGTGGATGAACCGGTGGGTACCCATCGAGGTGGCACAGGTGAAGCCCAACTCGATGATCTGCGCCGCGGTGAAGACCTCACCGAGGCGGCGGTAGGTCTCGTCGTCGATGGCGTGGTGGTCGGCCGACAGGAGGTCGAGGAATTCGACGGCCAACCGCTCCTGATCGGTGAGTCCCGAGGTACCGGGTGACACCAGGCAGGCCACGTCCTCGTCGGTGATCGAGTCGTGTTTGCGGGACTGCATGCAGGGCTGGCACTCACCCAGCTGGGCGCTCCGGATCCGGATGAGCTCGAGGATCCTCCCCCCGAGGAGGCTGTTCCGACCCCAGGCGTTGCGGGCCATGTTGGTCTGGATGATCTGGGCCGTCCGGTAGGCGAAGATCTGGAGCGGGACCGGCGTGGCGTACGTCCCGTCGGCCACACCCTCCTCGATGATCCGACGGGGCTCGTCGGCCAGCTGATCCATGGGAATCGGTTCGATCCGTGGCATACACTCCCCCTCGACCGGTGGGCCCGATCGTGCTTCTCCCGCGATGACCAACGTCCGGATCCGAACCTAGAACGATCGAGGTGCACGTGTCCATGGATCCTTCCTCCGTACTCCTCACCGACCGGGTGGCCGTGGTCACGGGTGGCGGTGCCGGCATCGGGCGGGGGATCGCCCGCGGGCTGGCCGCCTTCGGGGCCAAGGTGGCCATCTGGGAGCGGGACCCCGACACGGCGGCGTCGGCCGCCGCCGAGGTGGGTGGCCTGGGCATCCCTACCGACGTACGGGACGCCGACGCCGTCGACGACGCGCTGGCCCGGACCGCCGCCGAACTCGGAACGGTGTCGATCCTGGTCAACAACGCCGGCGGGGTGTTCCTCTCCCCGCTGCTCGAGACGACGGAGAACGGCTTCGACGCCCTCTACCGGGCCAATCTCAAGCACGTCATCCTGTGCACCCAACGGGTGGCCCGCGCCATGGTGGCCGCCGGCAGCGCAGGGAGTGTCATCAACGTGACCTCCATCGAAGGGGTACGGGCCGCTCCCGGGTACGCCGCCTACGCCGCCGCGAAGGCCGGCGTGATCAACTTCACCAAGACCGCCGCGCTCGAGCTGGCCCCGAACGGCATCCGGGTCAACGCACTGGCCCCGGACATCACCATGACCGAGGGCATGCGGACAGTGGCACCACCCGGGGCGGAGGAGCACTTCGGCCTCACCATCCCGATGGGCCGGGCCGGCCACGTGGACGAGATGGCCGGGGCCGCCGTCTTCCTGGCCGGAGCCATGTCCAGCTACGTGACGGGCCAGACCCTCCACGTCGACGGGGGCACGCAGGCCGCGGGCGGTTGGACCCACCACCCCGTGACCGGGGAGTACATCCTCGGTTCGGCCTGACCGAGGCGCCCCCGGATCATCCGTCGCGGCCGCCGCTCCCCACATGGGCGGACATGCCGCCGTCGACCGACAGCAACTGTCCGGTGATGTACCGGGACTCGTCCGAGGCCAGGAACACCACCGTGTTGGCGATGTCGTCGGGCTCGCCCAGATGGGTGGTGAGGATGGCGCGGCCCAGTCCACTCAGGATCTCCTCGGTGAGGTGGGCCCGAACGGCATCGGTGATGATCAGTCCGGGAACGATGGCGTTGACCCGGATGTTCTGCTTCCCGTGCGAGGTGGCGACATACATCGTGAGGGTGTTCACGCCGGCCTTGGACACCCCGTAGGCGGTGCGCGTCCGGTCGCCCTTCAGCGACGCCCCCGACGACATGTTGATGATCGAGCCTCCTCCGCCACGCACCATCTCGGGGATGGCGTGCTTACAGGTCAGCATCTGGCTGGTCAGGTTGACGGCCAGCGTGCGCTCCCATACCTCGAGGTCCAGGTCGGTCACCGGCGTGTCACGGTCCAGGAAGCCGGAGTCGGTCAACGCGGCGTTGTTGTGCAGCACGTCGAGCCGTCCGAACCGGTCGACCACGCGGCGGATGGCCAGGACCACACCTTCCTCCTCGGACAGGTCGACCCTGACGGCGAGTGCGTCGCCACCCGCGGCAACGATCTCGGCGGCCACCCGCTCGGCCCCGGCCCGGTCGATGTCGAGGACGGCGACCCCGGCACCTTCCCGGGCCAGCGCATGCGCCGTGGCGGACCCGATGCCTCCGGCACCACCGGTGACCACGGCCACCTGCCGGCGGCCGCTCACGGTGTCGACGGCCGGACCTCGAGCTCCNNTCGGACGTTGCGTGCGACTCGACGGATCGGTCTGAGGACATGGTTCCCCCGGGAGTGGCGGGCGACCGCCGGTCGGTACGTTCGGACCACAGGACTCTCCGAGCCCGGACGGATCCGGACGGAGTGCTACCGGTACATGGTGCCACCGTCCGCCCTGAACACGGTGTTCAGACGTTCGACGGCCGTCGCATTCAGAACCCTACGTGGCGGTGCAGGAGAGGAGTCGGACCACCCCATCACGCCTGGCAGACTCCAGTGAGGGTGGCGGTGCCACCGATGTCCTGNNACGGATCCGGCCACCGTCGAGGTCACGGAGATCGCCCCCGAACCGGCACCGAACGTCAGCGTCGAACTCGTTCCGGACGCAATTCCACAGGTCGCGGTGATCCGGGTGGTGACGACCGTGTCGTGGATGTGGGCGGCCACCGTTTCCGCCAAGGTGTCCGGGCACTGCCACGGCCCGGCGGCGCCGTCCTGGATTCCCAGGAAGTGCGCGACGAGACAGGAGGCAACGGCATCCGTGGGCGACCATGAACTCCCGCCTGCCGCGCTCGACACCTCATCCAGCAGCGAAGGAATCGCATAGGTCTCGGTCTCGGCATTGGCAATTTCGTGGGCCACGAGCGCCAGCGTCATCGGACCGTCGAACACCGTGGCCTCTGCACCCGACGACCAGGACGTGCACCCAGTGCCCTGTCCAGGGGCAGGAGTGATGTGACACGACGCGGCCGTATCCCCGACCGTCCAGCTCCAGTCGGGACCGGGCAGAATGCCGGACGCCTCGACCCGGGCCACCAGTGAGGCATCGGCGGAAGCCGCAGATGGTGGGATCGTGGAACCGTACGCCGCGGTCGTGGGCGTGACGTGCGGGAGCGAGGTCGTCGGTGTGGTGGCTGCAGCCATCGGGACGGCCGACGGTCGCGCCCCTCGCGCGGCGCCGCTGCGGTCCCCACCCGGGGCCCGGAGGACGGACGGCGTCGCCCTCACCGGAGTCGAGGCATGAGCCGACCGCGTCGTTCCCGCTACCACCGAGGCAAGGACGACAGCGGCAGCTGCGGCGGCGACGAGCGCGCCAGCGCCGAACCCGCGGAGCCGGACACGATGCCGTGGTCGCCGCGGGAAGTCGCGAGGGACGACTTCTCCGGCGACAGCACTGGCTGACCCGGTCGCCGTCCGGCCACTTCGTCGTCCTTCCCGAGTATCAACCATGTGTTGACCCTACTGGCTCAACACCTGGTTGTCAACACATGGTTGAGTTACATGGCCATCGGAGATAGGATCTGGACATGGACGCCGATGTCGAAACCCTGGCCGACCGCTGTGTGGAGCGCGGGTGCCGCGAGGTGGCCGAAGGACTACAGGAGGGTCACGACGCCGCGCTCGCTGAGCTCACGTTCGCCGACTCGGTGCGCCGCTCCGCCGAGCGCCGCAGTCAGCTGGCGGCGGAGTCAGCCCGAGTTGCCGGTGCCAGTTGGCGCGAAATCGGTGAGGCCGTGGGTGGAATCACCCCCCAGGGCGCCGAGCACCGGTTCAGCCCCGCGGCAAAAGCGCGCCGATCAAAGGCCGCGAAGGCCGAGTGGGCCTCGAAGGAACGTCGGCACGCCCCCCGTGAGGGAGACCCCGAAAAGCGCTCCTACGAAGGCGATCGGACCTGACGCCTCCGAGGCAGCTGCGTACGGGCATCTGTGGCCGCGCCGTCTGCGTTCGGCGCCGGTCAGGCCGCGCGAGGTGATCCGGCCGGCTTCGCCGCCGGTGTCACCGCAGTGAGTGACGTGAAGACCACGACGTTGGAGAGGTAGCTTCCGGTCTGGTGGTCGAAGACCCCACCACAGGTGACGAGTTGCAGAGCGCTCGAGCCGTGGTACCCGTAGACCCGCTGGTCCGGAAACTCCTGCTTGGAGAACTGGGCCACCGAGTTCACCGTGAATTGGGCGGTGTCACCGTCGGCAAGGTCCACGTCCACCTGATCGCCGGTGGCGAGCGTGCGGAGCTCGAAGAACACGCCGGGGCCGCGGTAGCTGTCGACGTGCCCGAGGAGGACTGCGGAGCCCAGCTGACCCGGTGTCGGCCCGAGATCGAACCACCCCGGCTGCGTGGTGCCGGACGGGACCTGGACGGTCCCGTCGACGTTCAGTCCCAGGGTCCCGATCGAGGTGCTCATTCCGAGTGCCGGGATCCGAAGCCTCACCGGGGTCGAGCGGCTCGTGTCCAGCGCCCGGGGAACGGCAGGCGCCACCACGCTCGCCCGCAGCGCTCCCGCCGATGAGGCGGGCAGCGCCAAGGGATGGTCGGAAGCTTGCAGGCCCGTCGTCACCAACACGACGCCGGCCACGAGCAGCCCCACCGTCACGACTGACCGACGAGGTACCCGCCGCCAGGTCCGGGCGGGACCGGCCCCGGTCACCGGAACGTCGCGGATGCCGTGGTCTGCGAGGCACGGCGCCTACGCCATCCGGCCACCGCCGCTGTTGTTCCCGCGGCCAGCAGGGCGACGGCGCCAAGCCCGATCAGTGCGTCATCGCGGGAACGGCTGGCTCCGCCCAGTCCTGTATGGGGAGCGCCGAGGGGGATGACCGCCGAGGTTGTCGTCCCGGCTGCCGACCCCGCTCCGCTGCTTCCTTCACCGGACACGACGCTCCCTGTCGTCGAGACCGAACCGGTCGCCCCTGACGATGTGGTGCCGCCCGCCGAACCGGACGTCGGAGAGGTCGTCGACGTGGATCCCGCGGTGGTCGACGTGGTGGTCGTCGTCGGGGTGGTGGTCGCGCATCCCGGCTGGGTGATCACGTTGTCGTCGAGGGTGACCGCGCCGTTGCGGGCGAACACCCGTCCCTGCAGGGTGGCCCCCGTGTCCAGCGACGCCGACGTGAGGGCGAGGATCGTCCCGACGAAGGAAGTCGCTGTGCCCAGCGTGGCGGAACTGCCGACCTGCCAGAAGACGTTGCAGGCCTGGGCCCCACCGATGAGGCTGACGGAGCTGCTCGAGGCGGTGATGAGGGTGGAGCCGGCCTGGAAGATGAAGACCGCACTCTGGTCCCCTGCCGCGTCGAGGGTCACCGTTCCGGTCAGGCTCAGGGCCGACGCAGCCTGATAGACACCCGGGGCCAGAGTCTGGCCACCGAGGTCACTCGACTCGGTCACGGCCGGGGTGCGCCCGGCGGCGTCGTTGTAGGCCGTGGTCACATCGGATTGCGCCTGGAGCGCCACGGCGTCGGCGGCGTGGATCGTTCCGTTGTTGACGAGTCCGGGCGGGAACCCGACGACGGCGGTCCCCGGATAGACGCCCACGTCACCGGAGATGACGGACGCGCCGGTGTTCGTCACCGTCGACCCGCCCAGGACGGCGAACGGGGTCGCCGTTCCGAGGCCTACCGCCGGCTGGGCCGCCACCGCGGTCGCCGTGAACACCGAGCCGATGAGGAGCACCGAGAGTGCCGGCACACCAGCGCAGACGGCCGCACCTCTCCACAGGCGCTTGGCACGGCGGTGGCCGGGGGCCCCGCGACGCTCCGGACGAGGGCGGGACGAATCAGGAGGAGTGATGGTGGAACGACGGGCGGGGCCCATAGTGAATCCCTTCGAGATCACCCGAAATGGATAACCGTCGGCGACGGACGTCCGGGTATGGACCCACTTTATATGCGAAATGTGAAACAAGCAATATATTTCTTGATTTCTACGTGTAGCTTGGCCACATGGCCCATTGGACCTTCCTCAGCAATCACGGTCGAGCGCTCCTCTGCATCAGTCGCGATCCCGAGGTGCGCCTGCGCGACATCGCCGCGCAACTCGGCGTGACCGAACGGAGCGCGTATGCCATCGTGAGTGACCTCGCAAACGGCGGCTACATCACCAAGTACCGCGATGGTCGC
>PMFY01000359.1:0-7212 GCA_003157945.1 Acidimicrobiaceae bacterium
GCCAGCGGTGCGGCCGACGTGCCGTAGGTGAACCGCCGGGCGAGCGCCGCCGTCCAACGGTCCGGTTCCGCGTGGGACACGGTGACGGACGGGACGTAGCGGACCCGCCACCCGGAGCCGACCAGTCGCCAGACCAGATCGACGTCCTCGCCGACCCGCATNNCGGCCCGGTCGGGACCGACCTCACCCTCGTCGGCACCGAGGTCGAGGGGACTGTGCGCACCCGCGTAGCGGTCGAGGACCCGGCGACCGGCGCCGGTCGGGTCCGCCGGACGGACGCGCGGCGCCACCGCGCCGATGGCGGGGTCGCAGAAGAGCCAGGTGAGATCGTCGAGCCAGCCGTCGGGCACGGTGCAGTCGCTGTCGACGAAGGCGACGAGTTCGGAGCCCACGACCGCGCACGCCGTGGTCCGGGCGGCGCCGGGGCCGCCGTTGACCGCACGGCGGACGGTGCGGGCACCGTGGGCCCGGCCCACGGCGGCCACGGCGCCGGCGTCGGCCGAGGCGTCGTCCACCACGACGATCGGGTGGCCGTGGCCGAGCGAGGCGAGGCACCGCCCGAGGGCGTCGACCCGGTCCCGGGCGGGAACGACCACGGTCACCGACCGGGGCGCGGCCGGGTTCGCCGACGGCCCATTGCCCCGGGGTCGTCGGGGATGGGCCATGCCGGAGGCCACCAGCCGGCCGGCCAGCACCCGCGTGGACCGGTCCGGGAGGCCCCCGGCCACGAAGGCGTCCAGTGCGGAGGCCCCTGCGGGCGTCAGCGTGATCACGCGTCCGGGACGTCCGCCGGCCAGCACCGTGCCCTCCCGGAACCGGAGCAGCGAGGGGTCGAGCGCCAGACCGAACCCCTCGGGCAGCTCCACCGTCACCGCGGTGTCACAGGGTCAGTCCACCGTCCACCGGGAGGACGACACCCGTGACGGCGCCCCGGCCGGCTCCGGCCAGCCATACGAGGGCCTCGGCCACCTCGGCGGGGGAGAGGAGGCGTCCGACGGGCTGCTGGTCGNNCCACGGCGTTGGCGGTGATCCCGGTGCCGGCCAGGTCCGCCGCCAGGCCCCGGACCAGTCCGCCGACGCCGGCCTTGGCCGCGCCGTAGGCGGCGAGCTGGGGCAGTCCGCTGATCGCCGCCGCCGACGCGACGGCCAGGTAGCGCCCCTGACGGGGTGGCGGGCGGCGGAGGAGCGCCGGGACCGCCACCCGGGCGGCCACGATCGGACCGAGCAGATCGATCTCGAGCACGGCCGCGACCTGGTCGGCCGGCATCTCCCACAGGGGCACACCCCCGGCGATCACGCCGGCCACGGCGACCATGGCGTCGAGGCCCCCGAACCGGGTCTCCGCCTCGGCCACGGCGGCCGCCAGTCCGGCCTCGTCGGTGGTATCGGCCACGTGGGCCACCACCCCTCCCGGAGCGTCGCCGCGCCCGAGCCGGGCGCCGACCACGACCTCGTCGAGTTCGGCCCGGGTGCCGAGCGCGTAGGGGATCCGGGGGTCGTCGGCGCACCGGTCGACAGCCACCACCGACCATCCGGCGCGGGCCAGGCCCGCCACCGTGGCCGCGCCGATGCCCCGGGCCGCGCCGGTGACCACCGCCACCCGCGGTGTGCCGGTCACCTCCTCCGATTCCGTCGTCATCGTGCGACCTCCTGTGTGACGGGCCGCCGACGCAGGGCGGCGACCACGGTGGCCAGGTCGGCGGCGGCCGCCCGGATCAGTGCGCGCCCTTCGTCGGCCGTGGCCCCCGTGGGGTCGCCCAGTACCCCGTACGGGCTGACGGACCGCACCCCTCCCGCCCGGAGCCGCGGCAGGAGGTCGTCGGCCGACCGGGTGTCCCCGGGCGCCATCCGGTCGACCCGCACCGAGTCGGGGGCGATGGCGAGCATCAGCGACGTCTCGGTCCGGCCGGCGTGCAGGTCGCCGCGCCACCGTGGCCACCAGCCGGTGACCGGGTGCCCCTCGTCGGCCAGGCGCGCCAGCGCCCGGGCCAGGGGGACGGCGTTGCCACCGTGGGTGCAGGCCAGCACCACGTGGGCGAACGTGGCGGCCGCGGCGCGGCCCAACTCGACCAGCAGCGACTCGGTCGCCTCCTGGCCGATCGAGAGCGTGCCGGCGAACCCGGCGTGCTCGCCGCTCGAGCCGTAGGCGACCGCCGGGGCGACCACCAGGAGCGGGTTGAGTGCCGCCGCCGCCGTGACCACGGCCAGGGCGATGTCCGTGTCGGTCGTGGCGGGGAGGTGGGGACCGTGCTGCTCGGTGGCTCCCACCGGCACGACGAGGACGGCGTCGGAGGCGGCCAGGTCGGCGAGTTCCGGCCACGTGCTCCGGTACGGCCCGGTCATCCGTCCGCGCTCCCGGATGCGGGCGCGGCGCGTTCGCCGGCTGCATCGTCGAGGTAACCGTGTCGGACGAGGTACGCCAGCAGCACGTCCGCCGCCTCGACGGCGTCGGCGGGCTGGACCACGGTCGGCGGGTCGTGGGCGACCAGCGCCCCGGTCAAGGCGAGCAGCCGTAGCCGGGGGTCGTCCCCCTCGGGCGCGGGGAGCACCCGGGTGCGCGGCGAGTAGGGCCGCGGTGGGCCGAGGTGGAGGGATCCCGGGCCACCGGACGGTACGGTGGACGACGCCACCACGGGCGAGCGGTCCACCGGGGTGGGGACCCGGTCGACCGCCAGGGCGCCGGCCAGCGACGCCCGGCGCAGGCGCACTCCGGCGCCCTCCACCGAGCACACGGCGGGCAGCGTCACCCGGAGCCGCTCACGCCACCCCCCGTCGAGGCGGCGCTCGACCAGCAGCGCACCGGGGCCGTCGGTGGTGAGGACCACCAGGCCCAGTGCCTGGGCGCACCCGAGCTCGTGGGCCAGGTAGGCGGGCAGGGCGCCGGTGCCCCGGTCGACCGACCGGTCGCCGCACAGCACCAGGTCCGGTGCCCCGTGGCTCCGGACCGCGGCCAGCAGGGTGCGGGCCAGGGTGTGCTCGTCCTCCGCCAGCTCGTCGACGTAGCGGTGGGCGTCGGTCTCGTCACCGGCCGGCACCCGGACGACCGCCACGCCGAGGGCGGCCACCTCGCGCAGCACCCGGTCGACCGACTCGGGGCCCGCGCACACCGCCACCACGCGACCGCCCCAGCGGTCGCACACGCGGAGGGCGTGCTCGAGGGCGGCGGCGTCGGCCGGCGGGAGCCCGACGCCCCACCGGTCCCGGGTGACGGTGCCGTCCAGCGGATCGACGGCCGGGTGGAGGTCGCCGATACGGAGGCACACGACCACCAGCGGCCCGTCGCCGGTGGTCGGCGGGGTGCCGGTGCGGGGGGACACGGGCGGGCCGGTCATCCGTGGTGGAACACGACGCCGTGGCCGCCGTCGGGATAGGTCCAGGTCAGTGCCCCTTCGGAGTTGCAGACCATGTAGCAGGTGCCGCACTCGAAGCACTCCTCGTAGTTGAAGAGGATGCCGCCGTCCGCGGTCGGGGCGAAGAGGTTGGCCGGGCAGGCGGACACGCACGCCTTCGTGGTGCACGAGCGGCACACGTCGGCATCCACGGTGATGTGGGCCCGGGCGCCGACCCGGAAGTCGACGGTGGCCATCCGCTCCTCGAAGGAGATGCCGTCCCAGCGGCGCCGGGCGGGTGGGGGGGCGCTCATCCGAAGATCCTCAGCCCGCGGACGGTGTCGGTGGCGAGCTGGCGGAGGCTCACCCCGTGGCGTGCCGCGGCCGCCCGGGTCACCTTCAGGCCACCGGCCTTGGGCGTCGGGTTGGTCACCGTGAACATGCCTTCCGCCAGGTCGCACAGCAGCCCGGGGTAGCGCTGCTGCACCCGGTCGGACAGGACCAGGGACGGCGCCCTGCGCAGCCGCTTGTGGTCGGCCAGCACGAACTGCGCCTCGAGGTCGGCCCGGTACGAGCGGAGCCCCTTGGCCGAGCAGTCTCCGGCGGTCAGGGCCCGGTCGGCGGCCAGTCCGGCGGCATGGCCCGAGCCGATGGCGAAGTTCACGCCCTCCAGCCACAGGCCGGCGGCCAGGGTCATGGCCCCGGCGTCCCCGGCGATGAGCAGGCCGTCGGCGGCCAGGGACGGCATGGTGTCGTACCCGCCCTCCGGAATGAGGTGCGCGGCGTACTCGCGCAGGGTCGATCCCCGCAGCAGCGGGGCGATCGACGGGTGGGCCCGGAGGTCGGCCACCAGCTCCTCGGGGCGCACCCCGGACGCGGCCAGCTGCGGCAGCGACAGCACGACCCCGATGCTGACCGTGTCGGCGTTGGTGTAGAGGAATCCGCCGCCCGGGATGTCGCGCGTGCAGCCGAGGATCTCCATGTCGACGCCCTCGTGGTCCTGGACGCCGAAGCGCTCGTTGATGGCGCCGTGCGGGAGGTCGAGGACCTCCTTCACCCCGAGCGTGTGGTGGGAGGCCTCCGCCCGGGGCATCAGGCCGGCCTCCTTGGCCAGGAACGAGTTCACCCCGTCGCAGGCCACCACGACCGGCGCGTGCAGTTCGGCCCCGTCGCGGTCGGTGCGCACGCCCATGACGCGGCCGGACCCGTCGCGCACCAGGCCCGTGGCCACCGTCGACGTCACGAGCCGCGCCCCGGCCCCGGTGGCCTTGCCGGCCAGCCACGCGTCGAAGTGGCTCCGGAGCGTCGTCATGCCGTTGTAGGGGGCCGAGCCCCAGGCGTCGGTGCGGAAATCGACCGACAGGGACTGGGTCCCGGTCATCATCATGGTGGACCGCCGCACCACCCACCGTTCGACCGGCACCTCCTCCCACCAGTTCGGCACGATGTCGTCGAGCACGCGGCCGTAGACGACCCCGCCGTAGACGTTCTTGGCGCCCGGGAAGGGCCCGCGCTCGACCAGCACCACCGACCGACCGGCCCGGGCGAGCGCCAGGGCGGCCGAGGAACCGGCCGGTCCCGCCCCGACCACCACGGCGTCGAACGTCAGGACCTCAGGCACGGGACGGCTCCTTCCGTCCGGACGCCCCGCCGGCGACGTCGAGGCGACGGGCCAGCTCGACCAGGAGGGCGTGCGCGTCGGTCACCAGGCCGAGGTCGGCCATGGCCGTCATCGGGCACGACGGGTCGGTGTTGACGCTGATCACGTGGCGGGGTGCCCCGAGGCCCCCGGTGTGCTGCGCGGCGCCGGAGACGCCGAGGGCCACGTAGAGGTCCGGGTCGACGGTCACCCCGGTCGTCCCGATCTGGCGCTCGTAGCCGGTCCAGCCGGCATCGGTCGCCACCCGCGTGGCCCCGGCCGACCCGCCTAGGGCGGCGGCCACGGCGGCCAGCAGGTCGAAGGCGCCGGTCGCGCGCCGGTCGTCGAGGCCGGTGACCAGTCCGGCCCCTCCGGCGACCACCCGCGTGGCGTCGGCGAGGTCCATGGTCTGGAGGTCCGGCTCGAGCAGGGCGATCAGCTCGGCGTCGGCGGGGTCCCGTGGGCCGTCTCCGAGTTCGAGTGCCTCGTAGACCGCACCGGACGGCGCCGGACCCGCCCCCGCGTGCCCCGCCGGTCGACCGCCGACGGTGAGGGTGACCACGGCCGGGCCCCGCACGTCGACGGGCACGAGCATGCGATCGTCCACCCGGCTGACCCGGGCGTGCACGCCGGGCGGGTCACCGTCCTCGACCTCGGCGGCCACGGCCCGGGCCAGGAGGGGCCTCCCGGTGGTGGCGGCCAGCCGGGGCGCCAGGTCCCGACCGTCGGGCGATGCGGGAAGCACGATCATCGTGTCACCGGCCACCACCCCCGCCAGGGCGGCGGCCAGGGCAGCGGGGCGGAAGCCCGGTCCGGTGTCGGCCCAGCGGGCGTGCGTCACCGACGGAAGGTCGCGGGCCGCGGCCTCGGCGCCCGTGCCGACCACGATCACCCGCCCGCCCGCCTCGGCCACCGCCTCGGCCGCGCCCACGGGCAGCCGACCGTCGCGGGCGACCACCACGGCGACCGCCGTCGGCCCCGGGGGACGGGCACCCGGTGTGGGGCTCACAGCGCCACCGCCACGCGGTTCCCCTCGATGACGGCGGCGTGGGCCCGCCGGGGGGCCAGGCAGTCGCCGATCCGGTGGACCTCGAAGGGCGCGCCGTCGAGGGCCCGCCACAGCTCGTCCTCCGGCTGCTGGTGGACGGCACACACCACCCAGTCGCAGCGCCGCTCCTGGTCCGATCCGGTGGGGTGGTGCTGGAGCTGCAACGCCACCGGTGGCCCACCGTCGTCCGGTCGGGACACGCCCATCGGTACCAGGTCGACGGACTGGACGATGCCGAGCGCGTGGGCCTTCACGTTCCACGTCTCGAGGTCGAGGGTGATGCCGAGGTCCTGGCCGACCACCATCCCGTTGGTGACGACCTCCACCTCGCAGCCCCGGTCGGCCAGCAGCTCGGCCGTGGAGGTGGCCTGGTGGAAGCCCAGCTCGTCCACGACCACCACCCGGCCCTCGGCACGGACCCGCCCCTCGAGCACGTCACGCACGTCGACGACCCGCTCGTCGTCCCCGGCCCACCACGGTCGGGCCGGGCGGGCCCCGGTCGCCAGGATGACGGCGTCGGGCGATTCGGCCCGGACGGTGTCCGCCGTCGCCTCGACACCGGTCCGCACGTCGACCCCTTCGCGCCGGGCGGCGACGATGAGGTTGCGGGCGATGTCGAAGAACTCGGCCCGACTGGGCACGGCGGCGGCGGTGTGGGCCTGGCCGCCGAGGCGCCCGTGGCGCTCGAACAGGACCACGCGGTGACCCCGCTCGGCGGCGGTCACCGCGGCCTGGAGCCCGCCGGGCCCACCCCCCACCACGACCACGCGTCGCCGACGACGGGGCCGGGGCACGATGGCCGACTCGCGTCCGGTCCGTGGGTTCTCGATGCACCCCAGCCAGCGGTTGAGCCCCATCCGGCCGACGCACTCCTGGTTGCACGACAGGCAGGTGCGGACGTCGGTGGCGTGCCCGGAGCGCGCCTTGCCGGCGAAGTCGGGATCGGCGATCTGCCCGCGCACGACGCCGACCAGGTCGCACACGCCCTCGGCGAGCGCCCGGTCGGCCTGGAGCGGGTCCTTGAACCGNNTGTTGATGTAGTCGACCTGCCCCGAGGCCTCGACCATGCGGGCGATGGCGACCGCGTCCTCGATGCCCGTGCCGCCCTCGATGAGCTCGTCGCCGCAGATCCGCACCCCGAGGGCCCGGTCGGCGCCGATCGTGGACCGGACGGCGTCCACGATCTCGAGCAGCAG
>PMFY01000359.1:7261-17832 GCA_003157945.1 Acidimicrobiaceae bacterium
GAGCACTGGAGCTCGATCCCGTCGAAGCCGCCGGCGGTGCAGTGGGCGGCGACGGTGGCGTAGCCCTCGATGATCTCGGCGATCTCGTGGGCCTCCACCGCCTTCGGGACCTCGCGGAACAGCGGGTCGGGCACCGGGCTGGGCGCCCACACCGGCAGGCGCGAGTACATCGACGAGGCCTGGCCGCCGTTGTGGTTGATCTGGGCCAGGATCGGCGTGCCGTGGGCATGGACGGCGTCGGTGATCCGCCGGTAGCCGTCGACCACCTCCGGGTGGAACCCGTGGATGAGCTTTTCGTAGGGCCAGTCCGTGGGATGGGTCGAGTGCTCCTCGGTGATGATGAGCCCCGCACCGCCGGCGGCCCGGGCGGCGTAGTACGCGGCGTGCTGCTCGGTCGCCAGCCCGTCGGTGGCGTAGTTGGTCAGGTGGGCGGAGAAGACGATGCGATTGGCCACCGTGACGGGGCCGAGGCGCAGCGGGGTGAAGAGGTGCCGGTAGCGGCCGCCGGCGCTCATGGCGCCACCCGGATACGGCGGCGGCTCATCGGGCCGATGCCCCCGCGTCGACCGTCATGGTGAGTCCGGTCACGTAGCGGGACTCGTCCGACGCCAGGAACAGGACGGCGTTCGAGATGTCGTCGGAACCGACGAGGTCGACCGGGAGCGAGTTGCGGAAGAGGGCACCGACNNTTGACCCGGATGTGCTTCGAGGCGAGCTCGTTGGCCAGGCTGCGCATGATGCCGACGACACCGTGCTTGGAGGCCACGTACGCCGTCAGGAACGGCTGGCCCTTGAGTCCGGCCGTCGAACTGATGAGGATCATCGAGCCCGACCCCGCGTCCAGCAGGTGGGGGAGGGCGGCGGTGCACGTGTTCCAGACGCCGGTCAGGTTGATGCCGACCACCGTGTCCCAGAGGGCGGGGGTCACCTCGTCCCACCGGCGGATCGCGCACACGCCGGCGTTGGCCACGACGACGTCGAGCCGGCCCAGTTCGGCGACCCCCTCGGCCACCGCGGCGGCCATACCCGCGGCGTCCCGCACGTCGACGGAGCGGGTCACCACCCGTCCACCGGCCTCCTCCACCTGCTGCGCGGTGGCGGCGAGGTCCTCGGCGGTGGCCGTGGCGTAGTCCACCTCCTCGACCGGGCCGGCCAGGTCGAGGGCGATGACGTCCGCCCCCTCGGCGGCCATGCGGACGGCATGGCTCCGGCCCTGGCCACGCGCCGCGCCGGTGATCAGGACCACCTTCCCGGGCAGGCGGCCGGTCGTCCGTGCGTCGGTCGTCCGTGCGTCGGTCGTCATGCGGTCGCTCCCGTCGAGGCGTGGATCCGTGGCGCGGGCCCCAGGCCGCACACCTCGAGGGCGAGGCGCCGTCCTTCGAGGACGGCCTCGAGGACGGTGCGGGGCGCCACGCAGTCACCGGCCCGCAGGGTGAAGGGGTGGGCCAGGTAGAGGGACTCCTCGGGGAGCCGGTGCCCGCAGTCGACCACCACGGCGGCCGGCACCGAGCGGGAGGCACCCGTCCACGGGTCCTCGAGGTGGGCACGGCCGTCGGCCAGACGGCGCAGCCGCGCCCGCAGCTCCCGGCGGACGCCGGCCTGCTGGAGGCGCGTGTTGGCGTCGGCCAGGTCCCCGGTCAGCGACAGCAGGGTGCCGGCGATCTGGTCGGCGGTCACCAGGGCCACGTCCCGACCGGCCTCGGCCAGCCATTCGGCCACGCCCACGGCGATCGGGCCGCCCACGGTGTCGTGCACCAGGACCGGGCCGTCGGGCAGGGCGCCCACCCCGCCGGCCAGGGCCGACAGGGCGTCGATCACGACCACGGAGCCGTCGCCGGGCACCGGTGGCGGCGCGGGGCGGCCGCCGGTGGCGAGCACGACCGTCGTGCCCTCCGCCCGGGCGGCGTCGAGGTCGTCGGCGGTCACCTCGACGCCGGTGGACACACGGACGCCGAGCCGGTCGCACTCGGAGCCGAGCCACGCCGGCAGGGCGGACAGGCGGCGACGCCCGGGGCCGACGGCCGCCGTCACCAGCGTGCCCCCGACGTGGTCCGAGCGCTCGAGCAGGCGCACCCGGTGCCCCCGGAGCGCGAGGATCCGGGCACACTCGAGGCCGGCCGGCCCGGCGCCCACGACGAGAGCGTCGACGTCCGGGTCCGGGCCGTCGGGACCGGCCGCCGCCGGGTCGACATCGACGGTCTCGTGCCCCGACCTCGGCTCGCCCACGCAGCTCACCAGGGGGTTGCGGTTGTCGCGCACCCGGCAGGCCTGGTTGCACAGGATGCAGGGCCGCACCGTCGACGCCGCGCCGGCCCGGACCTTGGCCACCAGCTCGGGATCGGCGATCTGGGCCCGGGTCATCTCCACCAGGTCCGCGGTGCCGTCCGCCAGGGCCGACGCGGCCATGGACGGGTCGACCACGCTCCCCTGCAGCACCACGGGCACCCGGCCGTCGGCGGCCCGCCGCATGGCGGCGCAGAGCCCGAGGTTGCACCCGTCCGGGGTGTGGGCGTCGGGGCGGTAGGCGGTGGTCGAGTAGGGACCGCCGCGCACGACGGTCAGCAGGTCGACGGCGTCGGCCAGCGCCCCGACCTGCTCGGCCGCGTGCTCCGGGGTCACCCCCGCCCACGGGGCCAGCTCGTCACACGACAGGCGCAGGCCGACGATGTGGTCGGCTCCGACCGCCCGCCGGACGGCGGCGATGACCTCACGGGTGAGCAGCAGCCGGTCCCGTCCGTAGTCGTCGTCGCGCTGGTTGGTGAGGCCCGAGTGGAACTGCCGGAGGACCGACAGGGGCCCGGCGTCGAGCTCGACACCGTCGAGGCCGGAGTCGACGGCGGCCCGGGCCGCGGCGGCGAAGCCCTCGACCAGGGCGGCGATCTCGGGCCGCCCCATGGGCATCGGGAGTTCGCGGCTGACCACGTCGGCGACGGCGGACGGGGCCCACAGCACGGACTGCGAGTAGGCGCTCGACCCCTGGCCGCCGGCGTGGCCCAGCCCGGCCAGCACCACGGTCCCGTGGGGACGGCAGGCCTCGGCCACCGCCCGCCACCCCGCCCCGCAGGCGGTGGCCAGCGGGGCGCGCTCGTAGGGCCAGTCCGATGGGTGGACGGAGGCCGTCTCGGTGATGACCACGCCGGCACCGCCCGCCGCCCGGGCCGCGTAGTAGGCGACGTGGCGCGGACCGATCGACCGGCCGTCACCGAGGTTCGTCTCGTGGGGGCCGAAGACCACCCGCGACGGTGCCGTGCGCGCGCCCAGTCCGACCGGCCCGACGAGGTCGCTCACCGGGAGGTGGGCGCGGGGCCGGCGGTGGACCCGGCCAGCGGGTGCTCGTCGCAGCTGCGGACGGGGCGCCGCTCCGGTGTGCCGACCCGGGCCGTCAGGGCCACCGCCACCCGGCGCGGCCGGGACGAGTGGTCGGGGGTGGGACGGGGCGGCTCGGCCCCGTCCCGTGCGTCGAGCGCGTGCTGGCCGTGGCCGAGGACGCACTCCGGGTCGGGACCGTCCAGCGGGAGACCCGTGAAGAACTTGGCCGCCATGCAGCCGCCCCGGCAGGCGTCGAAGTGTCCGCACGAGTTGCACGCGCCCGCGCTCTGCGGGGCGCGGAGCTCCAGGAACAGGTCGGACTCCCGCCACACCGAGGGGAACCCGCCGGCGTCGCGCACGTTGCCGGCCAGGAACTCGTCGTGGATGGCGAACGGGCAGGCGTAGACGTCACCCACCGGGTCGACCAGGCAGACCACCCGCCCGGCGCCACAGAGGTTCAGTCCGGGCAGGGCGTCGCCGTAGCCGGCCAGATGGAAGAACGAGTCGCCCGTCAGCACCTCCTCGCCCCGCAGGACCAGCCAGTCGTAGAGCTGCCGCTGCTGGTCGGCCGTCGGGTGGAGCTCGTCCCAGACGTCGGCCCCGCGGCCGGACGGGCGGAGGCGGGTCAGGCGGAGCTGCGCCCCGTACCGGTCGGCGATCGCCTTGAAGGCGTCGAGCTGCCCGACGTTGTGGCGGGTCACCACCACCGAGACCTTGAATCCGGTGAACCCGGCGGCGGCCAGCCGTTCCATGGCGGTGACGGCGGTGGCGAACGAGCCGGTGCCCCGCACGGCGTCGTTCACCTCGGCGGTCGCCCCGTCGAGGGAGATCTGGACGTCGACGTAGTCGCTGGCCGCCAGTCGGGCCGCCACGGCGTCGGTGATGCGCGACCCGTTGGTCGAGAACTTCACGCCTACGTGGTGCTCGGTGGCGTAGTCGACGAGGTCCCAGAAGTCGGACCGGATGGTCGGCTCGCCCCCACCGATGTTCACGTAGAAGATCTGCATCCGCTCGAACTCGTCGATGAGCGCCCGGCACTCCGCCGTCGTGAGCTCGCGGGGGTCGCGCCGGCCGGAGCTCGACAGGCAGTGCACACAGGCGAGGTTGCAGGCGTAGGTGAGCTCCCAGGTCAGGCAGATGGGCGCGTCGAGGCCCTGTTCGAACCGGTCGACGAGGCGGGTCCCGGCGGGCGGGACGACGGTCGTCACGCCACCCGCTCGCAGATCATCCCGGAGTCGGCCAGTGTGGCCAGGGCCAGCTCGTAGGCCCCCTGTTCCTCGGGCGCCACGCCGGCGGCCCGGCAGGCGGCCCGTCCCGACGGCTGCTCGGCCAGCGACTCCACGACGGCCAGCAGCGTCCGGCTCTTCAGGAACGAGAGGCGCCGGGTGCCGAAGTGGTAGGCCAGGGCACCGAACGACTCGGGGCGCAACGCCACCTGGGGGTGGAGCGCGTAGGGCCGCGCCGGATCGAACGGCGCGCCGGTCGACGGCGGGATGGCGGGGGGCACGGCTGCGGGTTCCGAACGGGTGGCTGCGGCGGCCTAGTAGACGCCGCACATCCCGTCGATGGACACGTCCTCGACGAGCAGATCGCTCTCCACCAGGGCCTCGGCGGTGGCCTCGGCGGCCGGAGCGGTCTCGTCGGCGGGGGCTGCGGGGGTGGGAACCCCGGTCGTGGTGACGGTCATGGATCCTCCGGAGGTCGGGCGGCACGGGGCCGGGCTCGGGTCAGTGGATGCAATTTAGTGCACCGGATGCCAAAATGGAAGCGTGACGACCGGTCGGACCTGATAATGCCCGCGGAAGGGGAGACGGCGCCCCCCGCTGCGACGGACGGGGCGACCCGGGGCCGTCCGGCGGCGACGTCGCGCCAGGACGTGGCCCGGGCCGCCCTCGACCTGTTCGCCCGCCAGGGCTACGACGCCACGACGGTGGACGAGATCGCCGCGGCGGTCGGGATCTCCCGGCGGACGTTCTTCCGCTACTACGAGTCCAAGCCCGACGTCGTGTGGGGGGAGTTCGACGCCGAGCTGGGCCGCCTGCGCGACCGCTTGGCCGAGGCCCCGGACAGCGAGCCGCTGATGGACGTGCTGCGGCGGTCGGTCATCGCCACCAACCGCTTCGGTGCGGGCGAGCTCGACGAGTTGCGCATCCGGATCGTCCTGATCAGCACCGTCCCCACGTTGGTGGCCCATTCGGCCGTCCGCTACGAGGAGTGGTGTGACGTGGTCGCCGGCTTCGCCGCCACGCGGCTCGGGGCGTCGCCGGACGACCTCGCCCCGCAGACGGTCGCCCGGGCGGCCCTCGGGGCGGCGATGGCGGCCTTCGCCTGCTGGGCCCGCGGCGCCGGCGACGACCTCGTGGCGGAGGTGGACCGGGCCTTCCGCCTGCTGGCCACCGGGTTCACCGGGGGAGCGGACCCGGAGGACTGAGCGCGCCGCGCCGTGGGGGATCCGACGGCCGTTCCGGACCGCCCACCCACCGTGTCGACGGCGCCGGGGTGACGGTGGGATGCTGGTGCCCTGAACGCTGGGCGCCAGGGGGGCGCCGCGACTGGGGAGGACCACATGAAGATCCGTGCCGCCGTCTGCTCCGGGCTCGAGGAGCCCTGGAAGACCGAAGAGGTCGAGATCGATGCTCCGCACGCGCACGAGGTGGTGGTCCAGATGGCCTACGCCGGCATGTGCCACTCGGACGAGCACCTGCGCTCCGGCGACATCAGCGTCGAGCCCGAGGTGCTCTCGGTCTTCGGTGTCGACTCGATGTTCCCGTGCATCGGCGGCCACGAGGGCGCCGGCGTGGTCGTGGAGGTCGGGGAGAACGTCGAGACCGTGGCCGTCGGGGACCACGTGGCCGCGGCGTTCATGCCGGCGTGCGGCACGTGCTTCTGGTGCGCCTCGGGACGCCAGCACCTCTGCGACCTCGGCATGCTCACCTTGGCCGGTCCGATGATGAGCGACATGACCTGGCGCCACCACCTCGACGGGGCCAACGTGAACCGGATGGCGCAGCTCGGGACGTTCGGCGACCACATGATCGTCAACGAGGCGTCACTGGTGAAGATCGACCGGGACGCCTCGCTGAAGGCCGCCGCGCTGATCAGCTGCGGGATCTCCACCGGGTTCGGCTCGGCCGTCGACCGGGCGAAGGTGAAGCCGGGGGAGACGGTGGTGGTCGTCGGGTGCGGCGGCGTCGGCTCCGGCGCACTGCAGGGCGCGCGCCTGGCCGGCGCCCGCCAGATCATCGCCGTGGACCCGCTGCCCTTCAAGCTCGAGAAGGCCATGAAGGTGGGCGCCACCCACACCGCGGCGTCCATGCTCGAGGCCAACCTGCTGCTCCCTGAGCTGACGGAGGGTCGGATGGCCGACGTCGTCGTCCTGACCCCGGGGGTGCTGACCGGTGACCTCATCGCCCCGGCCATGGCGCTGGCCTCGAAGGACGGCCGGGTGGTCGCTACGGCCATCGCCCCGTTCAACCAGAACCAGGTCGACCTCAACCTGTTCAACTTCTCCATGTTCAACCAGGCGCTGCTGGGCACCGTCTTCGGCTCGGTGAGTCCGCGGGTGCAGATCCCCAACCTGCTCCGCCTCTACGAGGCCGGCATGTTGGAGATCGACGACCTCATCACCCGGGAGTACTCACTCGACCAGGTGCAGGACGGCTACGACGACCTCGCCGCCGGCACCAACATCCGGGGGATCGTCGCCTTCGACGGCTGAGCGGCGCACGCGACGGTCGGCACCGCCGACAGCACGATGCCCCGGGAGTGCTCCCGGGGCATCGTCGCGCCATGGCCGGCCCCGCGGGCCGGTCGGCCGGTCAGGCGTTGAGGAGCTTGGCCTTGGCCGCGGCGAACTCCTCGTCGGTGAGCAGCCCGTTGCTCTTCATCTCGGCCAGCTTGGTCAGCTCGCCGGTGATGTCGACGTCACCGGCCGGCTCGGCGGCGGGGGCCGGCGGCGGTGGGGCCTGCGGGGTTGCGGACTGCTGGGCCGCCTGGGCCTTCTGGGCCTGGCGGTTGTGGACGCCGCCGGCGACGGCGGTTGCCGTCCCGGCGATCACGGCGGTGCGGGCCATCGTGCCCACCAGCCCGGGTCGTCCCATGCGACGCATCATCGTTGGTGCCTCCTGTCGTTTCTGGTTGTCGGTGCTCGGTGTCGGACGTGGCTCAGTCGAGGGCGGCGAGCTCGTCGAGGAGCTCGTCGACGGCGAGGCCCGGCAGGCGCATCTCGCCGGTCAGGATGCCGCCCGAGTCGACGATGGCGTCACGGAAGGGCTTCGACCAGGTGTGCTCGAAGACGAGGATGGCCTCGGAGTCACCCGGGGCGAGCCCGTCGGCCAGCTCGAGGACGTCCTCATCGGAGATGAGCGACTCGACCTGGTCCAGCACGGCGGCGAGCCGGGCGGCGTCGTGGTTCTCCCCGAGCTCCTCGAACTCGATGAACGTGACGTCGCCGTTGTCGTCACGGGTGACGAAGACCCCGTCGATGACGGTGATGATCCCGCTCGACGTCAGGCGCTCGAGCTCCGGGATGATCGCTCCGTTGAATTGACTGCCGGGAAAGCTCAACACCAGGACTTCTACCGGTCCGAGTGCCATGGTCCACCTCCGAATCGCATCGTGCCGCGGCGGCGGGGGAGGTCCCCCCGACGACCCGCCGGCGTGTGTGATGGACGATAACAGGCACGCATCGGGGCGTGGGGGCCGGCATGGTCCGACCGGCACGCCCCTCCGGTCGGACTCTACCGGGGCGGCACGGGCGGCGGGCTGGAACCGGCCCGAAGCTCGAGCCGGGTCCCGCCCGGATGGACCCGCGACGGAGTCCCGTGGCCACCCGGACGTGGGGTGCCTAGCCGTAGGTGAAGTGGTCGGCCGGTCCGGTGGCGCTGGTGCCCTCGGGCGTCGTCACCGTCACGTCGACGGTGCCGNNCCGAAGTGGACCGCGGTCGCCCCCGTGAAGCCCGTGCCGTTGATCTTGACCGTGGTCCCCCCGGTGGCCGGCCCCGTAGTCACCGACAGCGAGGTGACGGTGGGCGGCGTGTAGGTGAAGACTGTGGACGGTCCCGCCAGCGATGGGCCGGCGGACGTGGTCACCACGACCTGGACCGGGCCGGCCAGGTGGGCCGGGGTCCGGACCTTCAGCTTCAGCCCGTTCTTCGCCGCCTTGACGGACGTGGCGGCCACACCGCCGAAGGTCACCGAGGTGGCACCGTTCAGTCCGGTGCCGACGATGGTGACCTTGGTGCCACCCGAGGCCGGCCCGGTGGCCGGGGTGATCGAGGTGATGACGGGTCCGACCACCGTCCAGGTGAACGAGGCGGTGCCCGAGAATCCGGCGCCGTCGATGGCCGTGACCACCACGGACGTCACCCCGGAGCGGGTCGGGGTGCCGCTGATGGTCCCGGTGGACGGGGCGATGGTCAGCCCGGCCGGCAGCCCGGTGGCCGAATACGTCAGGGCCGTCGTCGACGACGAGTCGGTGGCGGTGGCGTGCACCGCGGTCACCGCCGTGCCCACGTGGGACGACTGATCGGCGATGGCGCCGAAGGTCACCGTGTTGGTCACCGTCCACGTGAAGCTGGCGGACCCACTGAAGTGGGCGCTGTCCGTGGCCGTCACGGTGACGGCGGTGGTCCCGGCCGTCGTCGGGGTGCCGCTGATGGCGCCCGTGGCGTGGTCGATGGCCAGACCGGCCGGGAGGCCGGTGGCCGCCCAGGCCGTCACCGATGCGGTGGGTGATGAGTCCGTGCCGGTCGGGGTGACGGGTGTGATCGGACTGCCCGACACCGTGGTGAGGTCACTGGTGCCCGTGACCGTCACCGTGTCGGTGACGGTCCAGGTGAACGTCGCCGTGCCTGTCGAGCCGGAGTCGTCGGTGGCCGTGACGGTCACCGGGTAGACGCCGGCCGTGGTGGGCGTGCCCGAGATCACGCCCGTGGCGGCGTCCACGCTCAGTCCCGGGGGGAGCGTGCCCCCGTCGGAGAACGTCAGGACAGCGCTGGGCGAAGAATCGGTGGCCACGACCGTGATCGGTGTGATGGTGTCACCCGACACCGAGCTGGTGGCGCCGGGGCCGGTGACCGTCATGGTGTTGGAGACCTGCCAGGTGAAGGTGGCGGATCCGCTGAACCCGGCCGAGTCGGTCACCGTGACCGTCACCGGGTAGGTGCCGGCCGCACTCGGGGTGCCCGAGATGGTGCCGGATGCGGCGTCGATGGCGGTTCCCGGCGGAAGGCCGGTGGCTGACCACGTGACGAGGGACGCCGTGGAGGAGGAGTCCGTCGCCACCGCGGCGAACGGGGTGATGATGGCGCCCGACAGGTCCGTGCGTCCAGCGGGAGCGGTCACCGTCACCGTGTTGGTCACGGTCCACGTGAACGATACCGAGTCGGTGTAGCCCGACCCGTCCGTGGCGGTCAGGGTGACGGGTGAGGTGCCGGCCGTGGTCGGCGTACCCGAGACCGTGCCGGTGGAGGCATCGACCGTCAGCCCGTCGGGGAGGCCGGTCGCGGTCCAGCTCAGTGATGTACCGGCCTGCGAGTCGGTCGCCGAGCCGGCGAGCGGCGTGATCGCCGATCCGGACACGCTCGACTGGTCGCCCGGATTCGTGACGGCCACGGTGTTGGAGACCGTCCAGGTGAAGCTGGCCGAGTCGGCGTAGCCCGACCCGTCGGTGGCGGTCAGCGTCGGGGCGAAGACCCCGGCCGCCGTCGGCGTGCCCGAGACCGTGCCCGTCGCCGGGTCGACCGACAGGCCGGTCGGCAGGTCGGTGGCCGACCAGGTCAGCGTGGCTCCGGCCTGGGTGTCGGTGGCCGATGCGGCCAGGGGCGTGATGGCCGAGCCCGAGGTGGAGGTCTGGGCGCCGGGGTCGGCCACCGTGACGGTGTTGGTGACCGTCCACGTGAAGCTGGCCGATCCGGCGAACCCGTCGCCGTCGGTGGCGACGAGGGTGACCGACGAGGTGCCGCCCGTGGTCGGCGTACCCGACACGGTCCCGGTGGGCGGGTCGACCGACAGGCCGGGGGGCAGCCCGGTGGCCGACCAGGTCAGCGACTCACCGGACTGGGTGTCGGTGGCCGAGGCAGCGAGCGGGGTGATGGCCGAGCCCGAGTACGAGGTCTGGGCGCCGGGGTCGGCCACCGTGACGGTGTTCGTGACCGTCCAGGTGAAGCCGGCCGATCCGGAGAACCCGTCGCCATCGGTGGCGGTGAGGGTGACCGACGAGGTGCCGGACGTCGTCGGTGTGCCGGTGATGGCACCCGAGG
>PMFY01000368.1 GCA_003157945.1 Acidimicrobiaceae bacterium
CGCGCTGGTCGTCGAGGTCGGCCGGACGGCCCGCCAGGCCGCCTCGAGCACCGGTGGCCGCGTCCGCGAGGCGGTGGCCACGGCGCGCCTCGAAAAGCGTCGCCGCGAAGGTGAGCTGTGGGCCGAGCTCGGCACCGCGGCCGACGGTACCGATGCCGCCGAGGGTCCGGTCCCCCCGCCGGGCCGGGACGTCCCCGACCCCGCGTCCGGGGACCCCGTCCACCCACCGACCCGGCGGGCCCGGCGGGCCNNCCCACCTGGGCAACTAGGATTTTCGGTCGTGACCCCTGGCACGGCGCCCGACGCCGATCATCTGCGCGACGCATTCACCCGGTTCTTCGTGGAGCGCGGCCACACCGCCGTGCCGTCGGCGAGCCTCATCCCGCACGACCCCACGGTCCTGTTCACCATCGCCGGGATGGTGCCCTTCAAGCCCTTCTTCCTGGGCGACGAGGTGCCGCCGTGGTCCCGGGCCACCTCGGTGCAGAAGTGCTTCCGCACCGTCGACATCGACATCGTCGGCACCACCCTCCGCCACTGCACCTTCTTCGAGATGCTGGGGAACTTCAGCTTCGGCGACTACTTCAAGGCGGACGCCATCCCCTACGCGTGGGAGCTCGTCACCGAGGTCCTCGGCATCGACGGCGACCGCCTGTGGGTCACCGTCTACGAGACCGACGACGAGGCCGAGGCCATCTGGCGGGATGCCGTGGGTGTCCGGCCCGAGCGGATCCAGCGGCTCGGCGACGACAACTTCTGGAAGATGGGCGACACCGGCCCCTGCGGGCCGAGCAGCGAGATCTTCATCGACAAGGGCGCGGCCTACGGCGCCGACGGCGGGCCCGCCTTCGGCGGCTCCGAGCGGTTCGTCGAGATCTGGAACCTCGTCTTCATGCAGCACAACCGGAGTGCCGACGGCGACACCGAGGCCCTGCCCCGCCCGAGCATCGACACCGGTGCCGGGCTCGAACGGATCCTGCCCGTCATCCAGGGGGTCGACTCCCTCTACGACACGGACCTGTACGTGCCCATGCTCGAGGTCGCGCAGTCGATCACCGGGCAGACGTACGGTCGCGACGAGGCGACCGACGTCGGGCTGCGGATCATGGCCGACCACGGCCGGGCCATGTCGATGCTGGTGGCCGACGGGGTCCTGCCCTCCAACGAGGGCCGGGGCTACGTGCTGCGCCGCATCATCCGGCGCGCCGTGCGCCGGGCCCGCCAGCTCGGCGTGGACACACCGTGCACCGAGCGCCTGGTGGACACCGCCGTCGGGGTCCTGGGTGCCGCGCACTCATCGCTGGCGGAGCAGCACCGCCTGATCGTCGACGTGGTGGGGCGCGAGGAGGAGGGGTTCCTGCGCACCCTGGCCACCGGCTCGGCCATCCTCGAGGAGGTCCTGGCGTCGGGGGCCACGACCGTCCCGGGCGAGGTCGCCTTCCGCCTGCACGACACCTACGGCTTCCCCGTCGAGCTCACGGTCGAGATCGCCTCGGAGGCCGGGTCGGCCGTCGACCTCGAGGGGTTCGAGGAGGCCATGGACCGCCAGCGGACCCAGGCGCGGGCGGCGGCCCGCGCCGGACGGGCCACGGCGGGCGACGAGGCCTACCGGTCGGTGCTCGACACCGAGGGGCGGACCGTCTTCGTCGGCCAGTCGCCGGAGGGGTACGCCGCGCCGGCCCGGGTCGTCGCCGTCCTGGTGGACAACGACCCCGAGCGGGTCGGCCAGGTGGAGGTGTTCCTCGACCGCACCCCGTTCTACGCCGAGGGCGGCGGCCAGATGGGGGACATCGGCACCATCGTCACCGAGACGGGCACGGCCTACGTCTACGATACCGTGTCGGCCCTGCCCGGTCTGACGTCCCACCGCGCCACGGTCACCGGCGAGCTGTTCGCCGGACAGGACGCCCTGGCCACCATCGACGGACCCCGGCGTGACGCCCTGCGCCGCAACCACACCGGCACCCACCTGCTGCACGCCGCCCTGCGCACGGTCCTCGGCGACCAGGTGCGCCAGCAGGGGTCCCTGGTGGCCCCCGACCGGCTGCGCTTCGACTTCAGCCACCACGGCGCCGTCACACCCGAGGAGCTCCGTGCCGTCACCGCCCTGGCCAACGCCGACGTGCTGACCGACGCGCCCGTCGTGGTGGTGGAGACCTCCAAGGCCGAGGCGGAGGCCATGGGCGCCCTGGCCTTCTTCGGGGACAAGTACGGCGAACGCGTCCGGGTGATCCGGGCCGGTCCCCACTCGGTCGAGCTGTGCGGCGGCACCCACGTCGGGGCCCTCGGCATGATCGGTCCCATCACGGTGGTGTCGGAGGCCTCCATCGGCTCCAACACCCGGCGCATCGAGGCGGTCACGGGCACCGGCGCGCTCGAGCGCATGACGGAACGGGAGGACCTCCTGGCCGAGGCGGCCGCCCTGCTACGGACCGACCCCGAACACGTAGGCGAGGCCATCGACCGCCTGCTCGAGCGCCAGCGTGTCGCGGAAAAGGCGCTCGAGCAGGCCCGGTCGAAGGAGCTCCTGGCCGAGGCCGGCGCGTTGGTCGCCGCGGCGGTCGACGGGGCGGTGGTGGCCCGGCGGGACGGCCTGGTGCCGGACCAGCTGCGCGACCTGGCCCAGGCGGTCCGCAGCCAGGGCGACCTCCGGGTCGTCGTCCTCGGCGGCAGCCCCGACGGCACCAAGGCCTCGTTGGCCGTCGCCGCGGACGGCACCGGGGCCCACGCCGGGGACCTCGTCAAGCAGATCGCGCCGTTGCTGAACGGTAGAGGCGGCGGCAAGCCCGAGCTGGCCGTGGCCGGCGGCAAGGACCCCTCGGGGATCGACGGGGCGCTGGCCGAGGCCCGCCGGCTGACCACAGGTGCCTGACCACCGGTGACGGACGACCGCCCGGCCCGTCCGGGACGGGCCCTCGGGGTCGACCTCGGCGCCCGCCGCATCGGGATCGCCGTGAGCGACTCGGCCGGGACCCTGGCCACCCCGCGCGGCACGGTGGCCCGCACCGGCGACGCCGCCCGGGACCGGCGCGCCCTGGTGGAGCTGGCGCTGGAGGAGGAGGCGGTCGTCGTGG
>PMFY01000426.1 GCA_003157945.1 Acidimicrobiaceae bacterium
TGTACCCGAAGATCCATCCGATCCCGGCCATCCCCTCGGTCGCCAGGCAGTGGCTGTAGACGCCCTTCCGGCAGTACGAGCACCGCCCGCAGGAACTCACACACGACAGGATCACCCGGTCGCCGACCGCGAGCTGGTCCACGCCGTCGCCGACCTCGGTGATCACCCCGATGCCCTCGTGGCCGAGGATCCGACCGACGGCGACCTCGGGGACGTCACCCTTCAGGATGTGGAGGTCCGTCCCACAGATGGTGGTGGCCACCATCCGGACGATCACGTCGGTCGCTTCCTGGATCTTGGGGTCGGCCACCTCTTCCCAGGCCTTCTCCCCCGGACCCTTGTAGACCAGTGCCTTCATGGCGGACCTCCTGCACCCCGTTCTCCGAGTGGCACGATGCGACCCGTGAGGCCGGCGTCCGCCCGGGCTCGGGCACGGCGACCTCCAGTCTCGATGGTACGGGTCGACCGACCGGGCGCCTAGTGCCGAAAGGCACTTCGGTGCCGCCGGGTCGCCCGGACCGAGGACGTCAGGACACGATCGCCAGCACGATGGCGAGCGCGAGGACTCCGAGCGAGGCGAGGAGGACCAGGCGCTTCGCCGGTGTGGACGGGTCCTCCGGAATCGGTGTCCTCCGGTAGAGCCCACCGACGAGCGCGCGGTCGCGCGGCTCAGGCGGCCTCATGCCGGCCGAGTGCATGTCGGATCCCCCGGATCGCTTCATCGAGGGTGTCGATCAGTGCGGTCAGCTGTTCCGACAGTTCGACGCCGATGTCCTGTCGGCTCTGGACGGCGGCGCTGGTGAATCCGCAGTCGAACAGGGCACGGATGAGGCCGTCGGTTTCATCGACGAGCGGTCGGAAGGTCGCCGACGGCAGCGGCGGATCCGCCGCTGCCCACCGGTCGGTGGACAGATGGAGAGGTGACTGGTCAGGTTCCACGGACAGCTCCTGGTGTACTGCGGGGTCACCGGGGTCCGGAGTGACGGTACGGGGTCGACCCTCGACGGGCCGACGACGGGGCGCAGGAACCTCGTCATCGACACCCTAGGCCGGATCGGGCCCACGGCCCCGGTCGATCAGGTGGAGGGCGACTCGCGACCGATCGACGGGTCCGGCGTGATCGCCCGGGTCCGCTCGCCGTGAGGCAGAGGGTCGAGACCGATGATCGAGGTCGTGCCTTCGGCGATGCCACGCGCCAGCTCGGTCAGGCGCAGGTTGTGGTTCCGCGCGTGGTGGCGGATGCGCTGGAACGAACGGTCCATGTCGAGCCCGGACGCCTCGCTGACCTTGCCCTTGGCCTGTTCGATGATGATCCGGCTGTTCAGCGCCTCGCTGAGCTGACCGTTGAGCACGGACGCGCTCACCGAGGCCTGGTGCTGGATGATGGCGATGGTCGCCACGTCGGCGAGTGCCTGCGCGACCAGCACGTCCTCCGCGTGCAGCGGTCCGGAGGCGATCCGGAACAGGTTGAGTGCCCCCACCGTGACCCCCCGGAGGTGCATCGGCAGTGCGTGCACGGAATGGAACCCGTCGGCGACGGCCCGTCGGGCGAACCGTGGCCACCGGTCGTCGACCGCGGCGAGCTCGAGGTTCACGATCGGCTGACCGCTGACGAAGCAGTCGACGCACGGGCCTTCGTCCGCCTGGAGCTCGAACAGCTCGAGTCCCCGCATGGCGGCGCTCGACGAGGCGACCACCTGGAGCTCACCACCGGGTGCCGCCAGCATCACCCCGGCCGAGTCCACGTCGAGGACCTCGACGCACCGGTCGCTGAGCACGGTCAGGACGTCGATGACGTCGAAGTCGTCCACGAGGTTGTCCGCCAACTCGACGAGTGTCTGTACCAGCAGGGCCTCTCGGGTCATCGTTCCGCCGATCGTCTCGGTCCGGACTCGTCGGCGACGCGAGCGGTAGTGGGAGCCAGATGCAGACTAGCCATCGGGCGCACCGGTCGATCCGTCACCCGGGCCGGCGGGTCCCCCGCCGTCCAGTCGGAGGCGCCGCGCCACGACGTCCCGGCTCACGTCGTCGATCGAGCGCTCCCCCACGAAGGCGTGGGCGCGGAGCCTGACCAGCGCCTCGGTGACGCCTATCCCCAATTGGATCGAGACCATGCCGGCCGCCTGGTGCACCACGAAGTGGAAGTTGGCCCCTTGTTCGAGCTCCGCCGCCACCGAGCCGGGAGGAGCGTCGGCCTGGAGGGCGAGGATGGTCCGGGAGGCCACGACGGCCACCGCGACGGCATCGGCGTACTGCAGGTCGCCGAGGGGTCCGGGGGTATCGCGGAAGAGCGTCACCGCACCGAGGCGCACCGCACCGATCCGGAGGGGGAAGGCGAACACGGCCCGCACGCCGGCCCGGACCGCCAGCGGGACGAGCACCGGCCACCGGACCGTGGTGCGTGCGTCGAGATCGGGCTCGAGCACGGGACAGCCACGTGCGTGCGCCTCGAGCGCCGGCCCCTGGCCCAGGGTGAACTGCAGGTCGTCGAGGTAGGCGGCCACGCCGTCGGTGGTGCAGAGCGAACCTCGGGCGAGCTCGTCGGACAGCAGCATGATGCTCGCGCCGCTGACCCCGGCGGATTCGGCGGCCACCTCGCACAGGGCCACTGTTCCGGCAGCGTCGACCCCGTGCGACGCGAGTCGGACCAGGAGGGCGGAGATCCGGTCGTCCGGGACCGTCACCGCCGGGACCCGGGGAGCCGGGACGCACGTGGGGAGGCCGACCTGCCATACGTCATGCATCGCCTCCTGGGTCCAGGGTGAGACGCTCAACGTGGTCCGGATTCAGCGCGTGCGGTCACAGGGGCGACCGGCTCGTCCTCACCCTACACACGCGGTCCCCTCCTCCGAGGGGCCGGGAGCCCGTCGTCCGACCGGGCGCTCCGTCGCCATGCGGTGTACCGTGCACGGAGAGCCCGGTCCCCTCCGACTACGGAGGCACGAGACCGGCGCACGTCGCTCCAGACACCCGGTGACGCAGCACGGCACCGAGGAAGTCATGTCCCACCATCTGGTCAGGCGGATCGATCTGCTGCTCGGACCCGTCCCACCAGCCGACGGGGACGACCCGCGCGACCGGTCCCGGCACCCCTCCTCCCCGGTGTTCCGCGCCCCGGCCGACCCCGGGCCCCGGAGACCCACGACCGCCGCCGTGGGGAGCCCGTTCCGGGCGCCGGCGCCACCGAGGGCCAGACACCGGGCACGATCGGCCGTCGACGCCCCCGGCGGCCGGACCGCCTGACGACCCGAAGACGGGGCCCACCCGCCCCGGGCAGCCAGCAGCTGTCCGTCGTCCCCCCCCGCCTATCCGTCGAGTCGACCCGTGGCCCGTAGCCAGTCCAGGGTGTCCCGGAACGTCTCGACCGTGGGGCGGTAGGTCACGCCGAGCTCGCGCACCGTGGCCGAGTCGTCGGCGGGACGCCCGGACGCCATCACGATGGCGGCCTCGACGGACAGGGGCGGCAGTCCCTCCGCCCCGCTCGCGCGCAGTTCGTCGAATCGGGCGCCGAGTCCGATCATGTCCTCGGCCGACACCCGGGTGAAGGGCACGGTACGGCCCACCGCCGTACTCAGGACGTCCGTCCACTGCTCCCAGGTGACGTAGTTGCCGGTCACCAGGTACCGCCGCGGCCCTCGACCCGGTTCCAGGCAACGGGCCACCACGGCGGCGACGTCCCGGACGTCCACCACACCCAGGCCGCTGTCGGGCGCCACCATGCCGGCCGCCAGGGCGCCGGTCAGTGCGGCGAACGAGCCGTCGAGGTGGGGGCTGACCGGGCCGTAGACGCCGCTGACCACCAGGGTGGTGACCGGGGCGCCCCCGGCCTGGAGCCCCTGGACGAACTCCTCGACCGCCGCCTTCTGGGCCCCGTAGGCCGACAGCGGCTCGGCCAGGGCGGTCTGCGGCGTGATCACCGGGTCCTCGGACGGCAGGTGGACGGTGATCGACGACGTGTACACGATCGGGTCGAGGCCGGCCTCCACGGCCTGGCCGATGACCAGACGGGCACCGTCGAGATTGGCGGTGGCCGACAGGCCACGACCCCCACCGACCCCGATCTCGGCGGCGCAGTGCACCACCGCACCGCACCCCGCCAGAGCGGCGACGACCGCCGTCGGGTCGGTCATGTCCCCCCTGACGACCTCGTCCGCCTCGATCCCGAGCGGCCCGAGCACCTGCGGCACCCGTGCCGGCTCCCGGGCGAGGACCCGGACGGCGTGGCCGTGGTGACGCAGCGCGCCGACGGCGTGGGACCCGATGAACCCGGTCCCTCCGGTGACGAGGACTCGCACGTGCCGACCGCTCCGATCCGGACACGACCGGCCCCGGACCCTCCGGCGGTCGTGACGACGATGGCCAGAACGTACCCGAGCGCCGCGGGCTCGGGATTCCGGTGCCACCTTCGGGCCGCCGCTCACCGGAGCCCTCCGTCCGGCCCACTCCCGGACCCGGTCACCGGAGGCCGAGCCTATGCTCGCCGCCATGGACGCCGGAGCGGTGACGAATCCCGGGTCGGCTGTTCCCCCGTCCGGTGCGGAGCCGGTGACGGACGACGCCTCGGCCATGGCCCTCGCCCTCGTCGAAGCGGCCGCCGCCCCGGCCCACGGCGACGTACCCGTGGGTGCCGTGGCCCTGGTCGACGGACGGATCGTGGCCTCCCGGCACAACGAGCGGGAACGGCGCGGCGACCCGACGGCCCACGCCGAGATCCTGGCCCTGGCCGACGCCGCCGCCGCACTCGGCACCTGGCGCCTCGGCGAGGTCACCCTGGTGGTCACCCTCGAGCCCTGCCCGATGTGCGCCGGTGCGCTGGTGGCCGCCCGCCTGGGTCGGCTGGTCTTCGGGGCGGCCGACCCCAAGGCGGGTGCCTGCGGCTCGCTCTACAACCTCTGCGCCGACCCGCGCCTCAATCACGAGGTGCCGCTGACCGCCGGGGTGCGCGCCGACGAGGCGGCGGCCCAGCTGTCCGGCTTCTTCACCGACCGCCGGAATTGAGCGCACGACGGGGACCACGAGCTCCGGCCCCGCGATCCGCCCGTCGCTAGGCTCGCTCCACGCCACGCGCCACGACCGCCCGAACCGGCCGTCGCCCGGCGTCGATCACGAAGGGGATGCGGATGACCGCGATGCGCGCGTTGACGGTGACGAGGAACGGCCCGCCGGCCGAGGTGCTGGCCGTCCGGGAGGTGGACCGCCCGGTTCCGGGACCCGGCCAGGTGCTCGTCGAGGTGGGCGCCGCCTCGCTCAACTTCAACGACATCGACCGGTGCCTGGGCAAACTCGTGTCGGTGCCCACCCCACCGCCATACACCCTGGGCATGGACGTCTGCGGCGTGGTCGTCGAGGCGGGCCCGGGTGCGGAGCAGTGGACGGGGCGACGGGTCGTCGCCATCACCACCACCGCCCTCGGCGGGATCGCCGACTACGCCCTGGCCGACGCCGTGTCGGTGTTCGACGCCCCGGAAGGACTCGACGACGTCGAGGCGGCGGCCTTCATCCTGCCGTTCCACACGTCCCACCTGGCGCTGTTCCGCCGGGGGCGGCTGCAGGCGGGCGAGACGCTCGTGGTGCACGCGGCGGCCAGCGGCCTCGGCACCGCGGGCATCCAGCTCGGCAAGGCGGCCGGTGCCCGGGTCATCGCCGTGGCCGGCGGACCCGACAAGGGCGCCCTGTGTGCGCAGCTCGGCGCCGACCAGGTGATCGACCATACGACCGAGGACTTCGTGGAGGCGGTGCTCCAGGCCACCGGGGACGTCGGGGCCGACGTCGTCTACGACCTGGCCGGCGGTGACTTCGTCGAGCGCTCCTGGCGGTGCACGGCCCGGGGCGGGCGCTACCTGGCCGTCGGCTACGCGGACGACGACGCCAACGGCATGACCGGCCGGCCGCTGCGGATGGCCAGCATCGGCAACATCGACCTGGTCGGCGTCATGGTCGCCTGGGTGGACTCGGTCGACCCGGGCATGCGGCGGTTCGGCTTCAACCCGTTCGGGCGCGACGTCGCCGACGAGGTGCACGGCGACCTGCTCCGGCTGGTGGCCGAGGGCGCCGTCCGTCCGCACGTCGGCCGTCGGGTGTCCATGGAGGAGGCCGGCGCGGCGCTCGAGGAGCACCGGGCGCGGCGGGCCGTCGGCCGCACCGTCGTCGACGTCGCCGGCTGACCCGCCTACCGGCCGTCAGGAACCCCTGCGGTCCCCGACGGCGTCATCGCCGTGAGGTCAGGACGGTGGGGTGACGTAGGAGTAGTCGCAGCGGAATCCGTGGTCCGGCCCGCTCACGGGCGGGTCGTCGAGGCGTTGCCAGTTGCCGCCCGTCACCTGCCCGATGATGTAGCAGTTGCCGGGCGTCTTGGTCGCCACGTTGTTCGGCCCGATGATGTGCTGCCCGTCGAACGACGTCACCTTGCCCAGCTGCGTCAACAGTGAGCCGCGGCTCGGGTCGGTCCCGGCGTTCTGCAGGGCCTGGGCGAACAGCTGGGCCGACAGCCAGCCGTAGAGCGTGTAGAGGTCGGGGGTGAACCCCGGCGAGGCGATGCTGACCCAGTGCAGGAAGCTCGCCACCGCCGGCACGGTGGAGGCATCCTGGCCCAGGTAGAGCGTGGTGCTCTGCTGGAGGTAGTCGCCGTTGACGGCCGACGGGCCACCGGAGTCGGGGATGAGCTTGTTGGTGTACGTCGCCGCACCCAGGACGACCACCGGATGGAAGTCCTGGGTCTGCAGCGACTTGAGGAGGCCCGAGGCGTAGGACTCGGCCATCGAGTCGACGAACAGGATCTTGACCCCGGCGTCCTTCATGGCGATCACGTTCTGGTCGAAGTTGGTCTGGGCGACCCCGTAGGTCTGGTCGTAGATGACCTTGTAGCCGACCTTCTCCATCACGTACTTCTCGCCCGCCCAGTCCGTTTCCGCCGAGGGCAGATCGGCGACGAGCGCCGCCGTGGCCGTCACGTCGGTCGGGAACTTCTTCTTGAAGTACTGGAGCGGGCCCTCCTGCCAGCCACCGTTGAGCGGCACCGGCTCGTAGACGTTCGGGAGCTTGCCGGTGGTGGTGTCGAGGACGTTGGAGATGTCGGGCATACCGGGGTCGGCGGCCAGCAGCGCACCGCCGTAGCTGTCCTCGAGCGAGAAGCTGCCCACCAGGGCGAAGTCGTTGGTGATGGCGTTCTGCGTGGCCTGCTTGTTGGTCGCCCCCGAGAAGTTGTCGTCGGCGCTGGCCACCTTGAGCTTGCGGCCGTGGACGCCGCCGGTGGAGTTCACGTAGTCGAAGTACGCCTGGGTCCCCACCACCGCCCCCTTGAAGAGTCCGCCGAGTGAGAGGGTCGAGACGTTGCCCACCGTCACCGAGTCCGCGGTGACGCCGGTGTGGTCGCTGAAGGCACTGGCCGGGATCGACGAGCTACCGCCGGAGCCGCCGCCCGTCGTCGTCGTCGTGGTCGACGCCGAATTGGTGGAACTGCAGGCCGTCGCCGTGGCGGCGAGCAGCACGGCCAGGCCCACTGCAGCCACCCGGAACCTGTCGGACGCACGTGCCACGTTTCCCCCTGTCGCTGGTCCGCCGGGCGCGGATGATTCCCCCAACTGCGCCCACGGTCTGCTCGGTGCGACGACCCTACTGCCCCTGCCGTCCCCGGGCCCGGGACCCTGTGGGTCGGGTCGGGTCCCGTTCCGGGCCCCCGTCCGTGCTCCGTTACACTCGCCGGCGGAAGGGTGGCAGAGCGGACTAATGCGCACGCCTCGAAAGCGTGTGAGGTGAAAGCCTCCGGGGGTTCGAATCCCCCCCCTTCCGCCAAGGTGATGTCTCCGGACGTCAGGGGCACCCTGCCCGTCACGGTTCCCGGTGCGGACCCGCTCCGCGTTGCGGTACGACGCCGTGCCGTAACTTGTAGGGCGATGGCCGACTCCGACGACTCTGGAACCCGGATACCGGGGGGCACGCGCAAGGCACCCGGGCGGCCTCCCGACCCGACCCGCGAGGCCGCCATCCTCCGGGCCGCCCTCGATGGTCTGGCCGAGTTCGGCTACGACAGGCTCACGATGGACGAGATCGCCGCCCGCGCCCGTGCCGGCAAGGGTGCGCTCTACCGACGCTGGTCGTCCAAGGCCGCGCTCGTCGTCGACGCCATCGTCGCCTGGCGCGCCACCCGGGCCCCCGTCCCCGTCCCCGACACGGGCTCGGTCCGGGGGGACATCCGAGCGGCCCTCGATGCCGTGCGGGAGTCGGACGATCGGGACCAGTCCATCTACGGGGTCTTCCTGGGTCTCGTGACCGCAGCCCAGCGCGACCCCGAACTGGCGGCACTGATCGACGCGAACCTGCTCGAGGTGCCGAGACGTGCCCTGCAGGAGGTCTTCGACCGGGGCGTGGCGAGAGGCGAGATCCCACCGGGACGGGACCTCAGCCTCGTCCCGGACATGGTCCTCAGCCTCAATTTCCTGCGATCGGTGACCGGCAAGCCCGTCGACCGAGACTTCATCCGCCGGGTGTTCGACGACATCGTGCTGCCGCTCGCCCTGGGTCGCGACGGGCTGGAGCAGTGCGGGTGACGAGGCCCCGGAAACCCTGGCAGACTATTCCGGTACGGTACCGTACCGGAATGTCTGGAGCCCCAGCATGGACAGTGCGATCGAGGTCGAGCACGTAAGCAAACGGTTCGGCGCCACGCTGGCGCTCGATGACGTCTCGCTGGTGGTCGGGTCCGGGAAGGTGCTGGCGCTCCTCGGTCCCAACGGCGCCGGCAAGACCACCCTGGTGCGGGTGCTCACGACCCTGCTGCGACCGGACAGCGGTCGAGCCCGCGTCGGCGGATTCGACGTGGACACCGATGCCCGGACCATCCGGACGTTGATCGGCCTCGCGGGCCAGTACGCCACGGTCGACGAACTGCTGACCGGGCGGGAGAACCTCGAGCTGGTCGGACTGCTCTACCACCTGCCCAGGAGCGAGTACGAACGTCGGGCGCAAGAGGCCCTCGAACGGATGACGCTCGTCGACGCCGGCGACAAGCCGGTCAAGACCTACTCGGGCGGGATGAGGCGACGACTCGATCTCGCCGCGAGCTTGATCGGCCAATCGCCCGTGCTCTTTCTCGACGAACCAACCACGGGGCTCGATCCGCGGACGAGAAACGACCTGTGGCAGTTCATTAAAGACCTGGTCGCCGATGGAGCGACGGTCCTGCTCACGACCCAGTACATGGANNTCCTCAACGCGGGGCGCGTCGTCGCCCAAGGTACCGCCGATCAACTGAAGGAAGAGCTCGGCGGTGACGTGTTGGAGGTTCGCGTGGCGAAGCACGCTGATCTTGAGCGAGCGGCGGATCTCGTAACGGAGTTCGGGACCGCTCCCCCGCGACTCAATCACGATCTCGACCAGTTCAACATTCCGATTCAAGACGGCGTCAAGGCACTCATTGCCGC
>PMFY01000202.1 GCA_003157945.1 Acidimicrobiaceae bacterium
GGTGACCGCTACCGGATCGAGGACCTCCTGCTGTTGCCCGGATAGCCCGGTCGGCGCGGTCCTCCGCCGGTCAAGTCCTCCGTCGAACCTGCCGACGAGAGGGGCAGGGGTCCGCCGTGGTGGTGGGCACGCAGCAGGAGGTCACCGGTGCTCTTCGTGGGACTCGACAAGGACGGCAATCAGCACTGCGTGCGGTGCGGAGGCCAGGCCTTCACCAATGAGCGGGTCACGCGGGCCACCGAGGTCATGGGCGTCCGCCTGACCCCCACCAGTCCGGTACTTCGCTGTGTCCGGTGCGGCGAACTCAATGCCGTCGGAAGTGCGTTGGAGTACTCGTAGCCGGGTGCCCGGCCGTGGTGCTCACCCGGCCGACCGCTCCCGGACCGCCGCTCGGCACTGGGGGAANNTCCGTGTTGGTGAGCGTGTCGAAGGCCTCACGCGACGCGGCGATGCCGGGATCCGTGTCGTAGGACGCGGCGAACGCGACGAGCTCCTGATCCTGGAAGATCAGGGCCGAGTGGACGAAGGAGACGTGGGCGTTGTAGACGGACCGGGCGGTCCCGAGGACCTCGTCCACGAATCCGAGGTCCTCGCCACCGACCTGCTCCGCGACGGTCAGCGCCTCCACGAAGAGGTCGAGCGCAGCGATCTCCATGGCGATCAGCGGGGCGCAGGTCTCGGCGAGCACCAGTGCATCGCCCTCGAACCTCGGGGGGCCGGTGTGGCACCTCGCGCAGAAGCTGTCCAGGTCCTCGGTCTTCTTCCGGAGGTCGGCCTTCACTCCGCTGCACATTTCCGGGATCCGCTTCCGGCTGGCTCCCTCGACGGCCAGGAGCTCGCGGATGAGGTTCAATTCCTCGTTCAGGTACATGAAGTGCCCGTGGAACCGCTCCACCTCGGTGAGCACCGCCGCCCGGTCGATCACATCGGCCATCCCATGATCCTCCCCCCTGTCGGGAGGGAGGTCAACCGCGTCCCGCCGGTCCGCTCCGTCGGGCCGGCCCCGCCCGGTCGGTGGCCCGACTACGCAGCCGGTACGGCGTCCGCCGCCGCGTACACCTCGAGGAGGCGGGATTCGTCGTCCTTCCCGGGGAAGTAGACGCCGACCACCACGGCGCCGACGACGATGGCCACGCACCCGGCGAGGTACGCCCAGTTCGATCCGGTCATGAACGACGCGCGGGCGGCACCGATGATCTGGGGGGCGTGGGCGGGATACTGCTGGGCGACCGCCGCCGCGCTGGCGTAGGAACGCTCGATGGTGGCGGCGACGGTGTTGGACAGGTTCGGGGTGACCCGGGCCGTCCGGGCCAGGTCGGACGCGTAGCTCGCGGTGAGGATGGCCCCGAGCAGCGACTGCATGATCGAACCACCGAGGTCCCGTTGGAGATCGGAGGTCGCCGAGGCCATGCCGACCCGCCGGACCGGGACCGAGCCCGTGAGCGAGTGCGAGGCGGGGGTCCCGGCCAGTCCGACCCCGACGCCGGCCAGCGCGAACGCGAGGATCACGACGGCCAGCGGAGAATGCTCGGTCCAGGTCGCGAGCATCACCACGAAGCCGGCCAGGCAGAACGAGTAGCCGATCAGAAGGGTACGACGCGAGCCCAGGCGGGTGATGAGTTTGGCCGACTGGGGAGCGACCAGCATCATGCACACCGCGGCGGGGATCACCGCGGCACCGGATCGCAGCGTCGAGTAGCCCATGACGTTCTGCAGGAACTGCAGCCCGATGAAGATCGCTCCCATGAGTGAGCCGAAGACGATGAGGCCGCCCACGGCCGCCACCCAGAAGATCCTCCGCCCGGCGATGGTGAGGTCGAAGAGGGGGTGGGGCGCCGTGCGCTGGCGGACGAAGAACCCGCCCAGGGCGACCAGGGCGACCACGCCGGTGACGAGGGCCGGTCCTCCGGCACCGGGTGTCGGGGCGAAGTTGATGGCCACGATCAGGGCGACGATGCCGATGATCGACAGGACGCCCCCCAGGTGGTCGACCGGGTCGGTCGTCTCATGGACGTGGGCGGGGACGAGCTTCCAGGCGAGCACGAAGGCCACGACGGCGAGGGGCAGCGTGAGCAGGAAGCACGAGCCCCACCAGAACCAGTGCAGGGCGAGGCCCGCCAGGAAGGGCCCGAGTGCCGCCACCGACCCGCCGACGGCCGACCACAGGGCGATCGCGTGCGTCCGGCGTTGACCCGTCCACAGCGCCGTGATCAACGCCAGGGTCGTGGGGAAGGCCATCCCGGCGGCCACCCCGCCGAGAACCCGTGCCGCGATGAGGACCCCGATGTCCGGCGCGTACGCCGCCAGGAGCGACGTCGGGATGGCGAGGAACGTACCGAGGAGGAGCATCGTCTTGCGGCCGTAGCGGTCACCGAGGGCACCGAAGTAGAGGACGGTGCCGGCCAGGCCGACCGAGAAGCCGACCGAGACGAGGTCGAGGGCGGTCTGGGACGCCCGGAAGGCCGCCCCGATGTCCGGGAGCGCCACGTTGGCGACGGCCAGGTTGAGGTTGGCCACGACGGCCACGAGGATCAGGGTGGCCAGCACCAGCCCGGCGCCGTCCGGTGACGTTCCGTCGCTCGTCGTCGCCACCGGAACCGTCGGTGTCTCCATCGTCTCGTCGCCTCGGATCTCCGGGTGGGAGCCAGGCCCGTAGCCGGGCGCGGGTCGGCGGACCCGATCATGCCGCGCCGACCCGTTGTCGTGGGCCATCCCCGTGCGGTCGGCTCCGTCGGGCCGTACGCACTAGGTCTCGACGGGTACCGGGCTGTCCACCTCGAGGCGACCGTCGGCGTGCGCCTCCACGGTCACGGATCCATGGGGGGTGGGAACGGTGGCCCGGGCCCAGGCCAATCCACCGAGGGCCGGGGTGACGCGGACGGACGCATAGCCGGGTGCGCCCGGCTGGATGCCGAGTACGTGCACGATGAGGTCCCGGGTGGGCGTCGACGACCACCCGTGGCACCGCGTGCCACCCGTCCAGCACTCAGGCCAGGTGGTCTCACCGGCATCGAGGAACACCTGCCAGTCGCGGCACGCCGCGGCGACGAGGTCCGCACGCCCGGCCCGGGCCAGGCCGTCGTGGAGCACGTACCGGAAGAAGGGCTCCGCCTCGACCATCTGCCGCTCGACGTCCCAGTCCGGCGGCGGGTAGCCCGTGACGAGGTGGACGAACCCGGAGGCGTCCCCGCCGACGGTCACGGTGTCCATCACCCAGGAGTGCCGGATCAGACGGGAGCGGTCCATGAGGCGGTCGATCACCCGGTCCCGGCGCCCGGGCGGGACGATGCCGGCGGCCAGTGCGGCCGCCCCCGGGTGTTGGGCGGCCGCCCGTCGGGGCACCCCGTCGACCACGTGATCGAGGTAGACGCCGCGGCCCTCGTCCCAGAACACCTCGAAACCGTCGGCGACCCGGGACCGACGCTCCGACGCCCATCCGGCCGTGCCGATGTCCCCCGACCACGTCGCCATCTCGGCGAGGTCCTCGAGCGCGCGTGCCCACAGGGCGTTGAGGGTCGACGACGTCCCGGCCGAGTGGACACTCGCCCAGTCGAGCAGGACCCATCCGCTCACGTCGTGCAGCAGGCCGTCGTCGCCGAGGTACGCCTCGAACCACCGCAGCACGCGGGCGACGACGGGCAACAGTTCGCCGACGACGTCCCGGTCGCCGGTGTAGCGGAACAGGTTGTGGACCGAGCGGACCCAGTGCAGGGCCCAGTCGGGCACGAACGTCCGGTCGTCCGAGGCGAAGTCGGAGGCGGGTGCCATCGCCAGCATTCCGTCGGCCCGCGGTTCGGCGGCCAGTTGCGGGTGCCAGCGCGCCATCGCCCAGTCCGGGTTGGCGACGAGATCGACCATCTGGTGGACGACCGAGTCGCCGGTCCAGGCCCGCTGCTCCCGTGTCGGGCAGTCGACGTAGGCATCGAGCGCCGAGAGGTCGACCGTGCGCAGGCCCGTGGCGTAGATCCGGTTCAGCCGGGGATCGGAGCACTCGAAGTGCGCGCCCGCCGGGCGTGGGCGGTGCCGGTCCTGCACGGCCAGATCCAGCCGGGTCGGGACCGGTCCGGGCGATCGGACCGCCGCATGGAGGTGACGGGTGCCGATCACGTCGAACGTCTCGAACTCCTCCACCGCGCCCCCGCCACAGACGTAGCGGAACCCGGCGTGCTGTCCGAGCGGCGCCAGCGCACCGTCGGTGGTCACGTGCTCGGCCGCGGCCACGTCGACGACCGTGCCGGGTGGGGCGTCCGCGATGCGGAGCCGCACCGTTCCGGCGGCGATGCGGCCGAGGTCGTAGGCGTGGACGACGAGGTCGTCGCCCCCGGTGGCCTCGTCGGCGAGCAGCTGGCGCACGGGGTCGACGTCGTCGGGTCCCCGGCCGGTGCGGAGCCCACCGGTCGGGTCGGCGTGGTGCAGCTCCCCTCCGGGGTACGAGCTGCGGACCGGCGGCCGCAGCATGCCGAACGGCTCGCTGGGCGGACGCGGATCACCCCGTCCTCCGGTGTGGACGGCGGTCAGTTCGACGGCGCGACGCCACCTCCCGTCGTCGAACCCGACCCGCTGCCAGCCGGTCGGATGGAGGCGGGCGTCGAAGGACTCGATGGGCAGGCAGGCCACGTCACCCGGGACGGGGACCGGTGACCAGGCCGCACCGGGCGCGACACGCCAGCGGTCGTCCGTAACGAGCCATTCCTCGCCGATCAGTGCCTCGAGGACCAGGCACCCGCCTCCGAGCGAGTAGGTGGGAGGCACCGGTGTCCACCACGACGTCGCCTCGCCGTAGTGGCGGGCGGTGATCGCCACGACGTTCGTGCCGGGCCGGAGGAGTGGGGCCAGATCCACCACGTCGTAGTGGGCCCGGCGCGGGTCCGAGCGGACCGGTCCCCGCGCCGCCTCCGCCCCGTTCACCTCGAGCAGGTAGCGCCCGTCGGCCCACAGCCGGCACGGCGCCCGTCCGGGCACGGTCCCGAGCTCGAGCGTGCGCCGGAAGAGCCCGACCGTGCTCCGGGGATCGACCAGCTCCGGTCGGGTGGCCGTGGTGGCGACGATGGCCGGACGTTCGAACCAGACCCAGCGGCCACGCCAGGTCGGGCCGAACGGTGCGGGGTGGTCGAGGCGCATCGGGCAAGGGTAGCGAGCGGGGTCGGGGCCTCCGCCCGGGCCACGGAACTGCCCGCTCCGCCTCAGTAGGGTGGGCGGATGCGGTCCCCCGGTGGGATCCACGGACACAGGGGAGCGACGGATGGGCCGATCACGGCAGCGGGGGCACCCGGCACGACAGCTGATCGGGACCGGGCTCGTCGGCCTCGTCCTCGCGTCCGTCCTCGTCTGGCCGACCGCCGCCGGCGCCGCGACCNNCCGGTCGCCTACTGCGGCCACCTCTCGGTCCCCCTGGACCGGACCGACCCCGGGTCACCGCACATCCCCATCGCCTACCGCTGGTATCCGGCGACGGCGCCCCAGGGCGGCGTGGCGTCGGGCACGGTGGTCCCCGTGGAGGGAGGCCCGGGCTACCCGTCCATCGGCTCGGTCAACGGCGGATACGACGTCATGTACGGGCCGCTCCTGCAGAACTGGAACATGCTGGCCGTCGACCTGCGCGGCACCGGAGGATCGGCGGCCATCGACTGTCCGGCCCTCCAGCACTTCAGTGGCCAGCTCAGCGGACCCACCTTCGCCGCGGCCGCCGCC
>PMFY01000041.1 GCA_003157945.1 Acidimicrobiaceae bacterium
CGGGTGCCCGTCGGTGGTGTGGGACGGGTGCCCGTCGGTGGTGTCGGGCGGGTGCCCGTCGGTGGTGTGGGACGGGTCCCCGTCGGTGCGCCCACGTCGCCGGCGCCCCCCTCGTCCGGGGTGGTCCGTCGCCCCGGAACTCGCCCGCTGATCCGCTCGGTGACCGTGGTCACGAACCGCCACCGATCCAGGACTGGCGTCCACCGAACAACGGTGACGCCACGGCATTCAGGCTCTCGACCTGAACCACCCGGAGGCTCGTGGCGCCCGTCGTGTAGAGCGTCGGCAGCGTGCCGCCTCCCGGGGCACCGACGGCCGTCCACGACACGGACCACTCCACCGTGGCGGTGACGCCGTAGCGACCGTCATCCGGGTCGCCGTCAGGCGTCGGCTGTCCGAGCGAGCTGCGGTCGTAGGAATGGCTGCAGTAGGTGGTCTGGGACGAGGCCGGCAGGGCGGAGGTGTACGCCACACCCGGACCTCCGCACACGACCTGAGCGCCGTCACCGGTGGCCCAGGTGACACCCACCGGGTCCGCTACCGCCGTGGCCGACACGCCGCCGGCCGTGGCCGTCACCGAGTCGTCGTGCCAGAGGACCGGATCGACCCAGAGCCAGGTGGCGAGCCCCACCACCGACGATCCCGTCGGATCGAGCCGGAGAGTCGGCGCCGGCAGGGTCATCGACTGCTCCGCCTGGAGGGCGACGGTGTACGGGTCGACCTGCGGGGCGGTGGACGGCGCGCCGCCCGTGACCCACACGGTCTGCGTGACCTGGGCTCCCGTGCTGGGGTCGTCGCACGTCACCGAGTACCAGGCACCCGGTAGGGCGCCGCCGGGTGGGAACCCGCCTTCGTTGTTGAGTGCGAGGTAGGTGTACGTGCACTCCCATGGCGACGTGGTCCCGGAGCCGCCGGACGAGCTTCCCCCGGCCGACCCACCGGAGTTGCCGGCCGCCCCGGATCCCGATCCGGCGCCGACGGTCACCGTGCCGCCGCCGCTGCCGGCACCGGCCGATCCGGTGTCCGCACCGACCGGTCCCACCGAGAGGCCGAACGTGCCGACCAGCACGACCACCGTCGTCGCGGTCACCGCGGCCATGGCTCTCATGGACATCCGCACGGCGGCGCCCCCTCTCGGGTCCGGCGGGCTACCGGGCGGTCGATCGTCGGAAATCGATGATGGTGGTCGGTGCGCATGGAGGAGTGACCCTAGGCACGCCGGGTCCGCGGACGGCAAAGAGGTTTCACGTGAGGTGCAACTAACTTTCGCGGCACTGCCCGACCGGATCGGACGAGAGGCGCCCGTTTGTGGGCCTGGCGGGAGTCGGCGATCCATGCGGAAACCCTGCCTCCGTCACCTTGCCGGAGCCCTTGCCCATCACCTTGCCGATGGGGCGGACCGTACCGCCCCGTCCGGATCCTCGACCCTCGGAACCCTTGCCGTTGCTGGCGTCCCGGCGTCCGATCGCCGGGCCGGCGCCCGTCCGCGCCGGACCTCCGCCGATCAGGATGCGGCCTCGACGGGACGAGTGCCGGCGCGCCGGCCGATGGCCGCGCGGCGTCGGTGGACGGCCGTGCGCGCGGGCACCGGGGTCGAATCCGCAGGGTGGCGACCGCATCACGGAGCGGCAGAAAGACGGTTCGGTCGAATTCGCCCCGAACTGCCGGGTCGACGGCTCCCGACCGTCGTTCAGCTCGTTCCGAACACCTCGGCGTCGGCCTCTTCCGGCGTGCTGCCGGCGACGATCTTGGCGCTCATCTTCACCGCCTTGACCGCGCTGGTGGCGCCGGTCTGGAGGATGACGGCGATGATCAGGAGGAGGATCGCCAGGTACCGGAACTTGTGGGAGCCGATCATGATCAGGGCGATCCGACCGAGTGCGTACGGCGGCGAACAGATGATCGCCCCGATGGCCCCTCCCACCGCCGCGGCACTCAGCTTGTCCCGACGGGACTGCTGGGGGTTGAGGCCGAGGAACCGCGACGGAAGGGCCACGTAGGCGTACATGAGGACGGCAGCCATGATGCCGAGGCTGAAGGCGAACCAGAACTGACCCCAGCGGTCCACCACGATGGCGGAGAAGCCGGTGAGGACCCCGATGCCGAGCCCCCAGGTCAGGATGGCCCGCTGGTGCTCCCTGGCCATGGCGAACGCGGGACGGATCTCGGGGGTCCCCTTGCCCGCGATGGCGAAGGCGAACACGGCGTTCAGGTAGAAGCTCGCCGCGGTGAACAGCGCGATCACGGCGATGACCGCCGCCGCCACCAGTGGGTTCTTGAAGATGTGGAATCCCTTGCCGTGCAGGACATGGGCCTTGATGTCGACCATCACGATCCAGATCCACATGGCCGGTAGGACCTGGACCAGGGTCAGGCGCCAGTTGATGAACAGGGTCTTGACCCCCTGGAACAGCATGGCCAGCCCACCGACCAGCAGGGCCAGCGGCGCCAGCCAGCGGCTGCGGGTGCTGAGTGCGAGGACGGCGGCCTCGACGGTGTCGTCGTCGCCGTGGCGGACCGCCTCCACCAGGCGGCCGAAGAGGACCCCGACGCGCTCCCGGCGGGAGGCGGCGGTCTTCTGCCCCTGGTCCCCCGCCGGATCGCCGACCGCAGGTTCCTCGTCCACTCCGTCGGAGCCGGCCGTGGGTGCCTGCGCCGGACTCGGGTCAGCAGCCATGTCGGCGCCGGATCAGCGGGAGGAGGGCGCTCCACCCCGCAGAGGTGCCGCGGCACGAGCCGAGTTCCGAGTGGCTGCCCATGGGCACAGGCTACCCAACCGACCGGACGCCGGGGCGCCGTCGTGGGGCACCGCGGGCATGCTGCCGCCACGCCGTCGGGCGCCACCTGACGCCTCCGTGGAACAGCCATGGCCGTCAGGCTGGCACACTGTCAGGCATGGCTGCCCAGTACATCTTCACCATGCGTGACCTGCGACGCTTCTACCCCCCGGACCGCGAGGTCCTGAAGGGGATCAACCTCTCCTTCTACCCCGGGGCCAAGATCGGCGTCATCGGCGGCAACGGTTCCGGCAAGTCGTCGCTGCTCAAGATCATGGCCGGCCAGGACGACGACTTCACCGGCGAGGCCCGCCTCACCCCCGGGTTCACCGTCGGGTTCCTGTCCCAGGAGCCGGAGCTCGACCCCACGAAGGATGTCCTCGGCAACGTCTCCGAAGGTGTCGGCGAGGCCAAGCAGATGGTCGACCGCTACAACGAGGTGTGTGCCGCCTTCGGTGACACCGATGCCGACTTCGACAAGCTCCTGGCNNGCCTGGGACCTCGAGCGCACCTTCGAGATCGCCATGGACGCCCTGCGCTGCCCCCCGGGCGACGCCGACGTCTCCACGCTGTCCGGTGGCGAGCGCCGTCGGGTGGCCCTCTGCCGCCTCCTCCTCTCCAAGCCCGACCTCCTACTCCTCGACGAGCCGACCAACCACCTCGACGCCGAGTCGGTGGCCTGGCTCGAGCGCACCCTGCAGGACTACGCCGGCACCGTCGTGGCCGTCACCCACGACCGCTACTTCCTCGACAACGTGGCCGGCTGGATCCTCGAGCTCGATCGCGGTGCGGGCATCCCGTGGGAAGGCAACTACAGCTCGTGGCTCGAGCAGAAGCAGGACCGTCTGGCCCGCGAGCAGCGCGCGGACACATCCCGCCAGGACGCACTCCAGCGTGAGCTCGAATGGATCCGGATGTCCCCGCGCGCCCGCCAGTCCAAGGGCAAGGCCCGCATCAACGCCTACAACGACCTGGTGGCCGAGGCCGAAGCCGCCGAGCGGCGGGCCGACAAGCTGGAGATCGCCATCCCGGCCGGCCCCCGGCTCGGCGACCGGGTCATCGACGCCGAGGGGCTGTCCAAGGGCTACGGCGACCGCCTGCTCATCGACGACCTGTCGTTCCTCCTCCCCCCGGGCGGCATCGTGGGCGTGATCGGCCCCAACGGCGCGGGCAAGACGACCCTGTTCCGGATGATGGTCGGTGAGGAGACACCCGATGCCGGCACCCTCGAGGTGGGCACGACCGTGGAGCTGGCCTACGTGGACCAGTCGCGGGACCAGCTCGACCCCGACGCGACCGTCTACGAGGAGATCACGGGCGGAGTCGATCACATGGTGGTCGGTGGCCGCGAAATCCACGGTAGGGCCTATGTCGCCAGCTTCGGCTTCACCGGGAGTGACCAGCAGAAGAAGGTGGGCCAGCTGTCGGGCGGCGAGCGCAACCGGGTGCAGCTGGCCAAGGTCCTGAAGGCCGGCGGCAACGTCCTCCTCCTCGACGAGCCCACCAACGACCTGGACATTCCCACCCTCGAAATCCTGGAAGAAAACCTTCTCGACTTCCCCGGCGCGCTGGTGCTGGTCACGCACGACCGTTACCTGCTGAACCGCGTGGCTTCCACCGTGCTGGGTCTCGATGGCCGCGGCCATACAGGCCGCTTTGCCGACTATGCCCAGTGGGAAGACTGGATCGAACAGCAGAATGAGCCGGGGCAGGCGAAACAGGACCGCAAGGCGGACGGCTCCAGCTCCGCGCAGCGAACCGGCGGGGATTCCGGCCCGGGAGGCAAAAAGAAGCTCTCCTACCTCGAAGCCCGCGAGCTGGCCGCCATCGAAAAACGCGTCGAGGAGTCCGATGCCCGGCTGGCCGCGGCGCGCGACCGCGTGGAAGATCCCGGCATCGCCAGCAACGCCGCGGCCCTCCAGGAGGCGCTGCTCGAACTCGACGCGGCGCAGCATGAGAACGACGCTTTTTACGCGCGCTGGGCCGAGTTGACTGAGAAAGCGGGCTGAAGCGGCTGCAATGCATGGTAGAAAGAAAGGTTACGGAGAGTGCGGGTAGCACGATGCAAAATGCCGTGAAGGTCCTGATCGTCGAAGACGAGCCCCACGCGCTGATGGGGCTGGCGGAGCTCATTGCCGGTTGGGGATACCGCACCGAGACCGCGCGCGACGGCATCGAGGGCTGGGAAAAGGCGGTGGCCTGGGACCCCGCCATCGTGGTGACCGACCTGAAAATGCCGCGCCTCGATGGCATTGGCCTGCTCACCCGGCTGGCCGAGGCGGGCGGCGGCTTCAACGCCAACCTGGCCGTGGTGGTCCTCACCGCGTTGGGTTCCATCCAATTGGCTGTGGACGCCATGAAACTGGGCGCCTACGACTTCCTGCAGAAGCCGGTCGACGCAACCCGGCTGCGCACCATCCTGGCCAACGCCACCCGCCAGCGCGACACCGCCATCGAACTCGAAGTGGCCCGGCGCAGGCTGCGCGAGACCGGCGTCCTGGGCTCCATGGTGGGCAACTCCCGCCAGATGCGCGAAATCTTCGGCCTGATCGAGCAGATTGCGCCCTCCAACGTTTCCGTGCTCATCACCGGCGAGAGCGGAACCGGCAAGGAACTGGTGGCGCGCACGCTCCACGACCTTAGCCCCCGCAAGCCGCGGCCCTTTGTTGCGGTCAACTGCGCGGCGATTCCCGAAACTCTGATTGAAAGCGAGATCTTCGGCCACGAAAAGGGCGCNNCGGCGGGCCGGCTGCTTCGAACTGGCCAACGGCGGCACGCTCCTGCTCGACGAGCTGGGCGAGATGCCGCCCGGTACGCAAGCCAAGCTGCTGCGCGTGCTCGAGGAGCGGCGCTTTCGCCGCCTGGGAGCCCGCACCGAGCAGGAAGTGGACGTACGCGTGCTCGCGGCCACCAACCGCGACCCCAGCGAGTCTGTGGCTCAGGGCGATCTGCGCCCCGACCTCTACTACCGGCTCAATGTCTTCAACATTTCCATGCCGCCCTTGCGTGAGCACATGGAGGATCTGCCGGCCATGGCCGACGCCATGCTGCTCGAAATGAATCAGAAGCATGGCCGCAAGGTCTCCGGCGTCGCCGCGTCGATGCTGGACCGGCTCATGGCCTACGACTGGCCCGGAAACGGACGCGAACTGCGCAACATGATCGAGAGGGCCGTGATTCTCTGTCCGGATGGCGCGCCGCTCGATGCCGGACACCTGCCTCCGCGCTTTGGCAAGACCCAGGCCCAGTCCGCGCAGATTCTCGACGCCGATGTGGTGCAGATGCGGGTAGGGACGACCGTGGATCAGGCCGAGAGGCTGTTGATTCTGCGCACCCTCGACGCCACCGGCCAAAACAAGACCCGCGCCGCCGAGATTCTCGGCGTGAGCCTCAAAACCCTGCACAACAAGCTTAAGGAGTACAGTCAATCTCGGGATGAGCCGCTGGCCTGATCGTGCGGCGAAGGTTCCGTCCTCTTTGAAGCGGCTCGTCGATTGAAGCGTGTCCGAGACCCCCCATCCATGCGCTTGAAGACCAAACTCGTCCTGGCCATCACCGCCCTGGTCTTTCTCATCGCCGGGCTGCTCTCGCTGGTTTACGTGAGCCAGTTGCTCCATGCCGCCGTGCAGCAGTCCTACGACACCAACCGGATGGTCGCCAATCAGGTGCGCTTTGCCTTGCAGAACGCCCTCGAAACCGGTCTGAAGGACCGCAAGGTCGATCCCGACAATCCCGGCCAGTTGCGCAGCCTGGCCACCGAGGCGGTGCGCGACAATGCCCCCCTCCAGGCGGTGCTCGACTCGGTCAACCGCTACTCGCTCACGGT
>PMFY01000484.1 GCA_003157945.1 Acidimicrobiaceae bacterium
CCCGAGGCCCCGCACCCGCAGGTGCCCGGACACCCGACACCATCGAAGAGGACTCCTGTTGCGTACCTACACCCCCAAGCCTGCTGACATCACCCGTGCCTGGCACGTCGTCGACGCCGACGGCCTGGTGCTGGGTCGTCTGGCCACCGAGGTGGCCGCCGTCCTGCGCGGCAAGCACAAGCCGACCTTCGCCCCCCACATGGACACCGGCGACCACGTCGTCGTCATCAACACCGACAAGGTGGTGCTGACGTCGGGCAAGGCCGAGGCCAAGATGTCCTACCGTCACTCGGGCTACCCGGGCGGCCTGACCGCCACCAGCTACGCCGACCTCATGATCGACCGGTCCGACGACGTCGTGCGCGACGCCATCCGGGGCATGCTGCCGAAGAACCGGCTGGGTCGCCAGATGGCCACCAAGCTCAAGGTCTACCGCGGCGAGGAGCATCCCCACACCGCCCAGAACCCGGCCCCCCTCGAGATCCCCGGGGCGCGGCGCACCGCATCCGCCCGCAGCGGCGCCTGAGCCCGCCGGACCACCCGACCGCACGGAACGAAGGAACCACCTGTGACTGCCCCCATCTGCCAGACCACCGGACGCCGCAAGCAGGCCGTCGCCCGGGTGCGCATCCGACCCGGCCAGGGCGCCATCACCTGCAACGGGCACACGTTCGAGGAGTACTTCACCTCGGCCACCCACCGCATGATCGTGACCGAGCCGCTGCGCCTGACCGAGACGACCGAGTCGTGGGACATCGACGTCACCATCGACGGAGGAGGCGTCTCCGGGCAGGCCGGGGCCTTCCGCCTGGGCATCGCCCGGGCCCTCTGCGAGCTCGACCCCGAGCTGCGCGGCGCGCTCAAGAAGGCTGGCTTCCTCACCCGTGACGCCCGGGAGAAGGAGTCCAAGAAGTACGGCCTGAAGAAGGCCCGCAAGGCTCCCCAGTACTCGAAGCGGTAAGCCGGTGGCCCGAACCTGGTTCGGCACCGACGGAGTACGGGGCAGTGCGAACACCGAGCTCACCCCAGAGCTGGTCCTGGCCCTCGGGCGCGCCGTCGCCCGCACCATCACCGCCACGACCTTCCTGATCGGACGCGACACCCGCCGGTCCGGGCCCATGCTGCAGGCCGCCCTCGGCGCGGGCCTGGCCAGCGAGGGGGCCGACGTCGTCGACGTGGGCGTCCTCCCCACCCCGGCCCTGGCCTGGCTGGCCGTCCGGCGCGACCTGCCGGCCGTGGTCATCTCGGCGTCCCACAACCCGTTCGGCGACAACGGCATCAAGTTGTTCGGCGCCGGGGGCACGAAGCTGACCGAGGAGCTCGAGCAGGCCATCGAGGACGAGCTCCACCGGGTCCTCGACCCGGGCCTCAAGGGCCCCCGACCCCTCGAGGGCCACGGGGTCGGCACCATCCGCGCCGAGCCCGACCTCGGAAGCACCTATGTCGACTACCTGGCCGGCACCCTCGACGGCCGCCGGCTCGACGGCCTTCGGGTGGTGGTGGACAGCGCCAACGGGAGCGCCTCCGAGCTGGCCGCCGAGGTGTTCGGGCAGCTGGGCGCCGAGGTGATCGCCATCGGCGACGAGCCCGACGGCACCAACATCAACGCCGGCTGCGGCTCGACGGACACCGGTCTGCTGGCCCGGGCCGTCGTCGAGCACGGCGCCGCCCTGGGCCTCGCCCTCGACGGCGACGCCGACCGGCTGCTGGCCGTGGACGAGACCGGCAGGCTGGTCGACGGTGACTCGCTGCTCGCCCTGTTCGCCCGGGACCTCGCCGGCCGCGGCCAGCTGGCCGGCAACACCGTGGTGGTGACGGTGATGACCAACCTCGGCTTCCGGCGGGCCATGGAGGCCCTGGGCATCCTGGTCAAGGAGACCGACGTGGGCGACCGCCACGTGCTGGCCGCCATCGACAAGGAGGGCTTCTCCCTCGGCGGCGAGCAGTCGGGGCACATCATCTTCCGGCGCCTGGCCACCACCGGTGACGGCCTCCTGACCGGCCTGGTGCTGGCCGACCTGCTGGCCCGCACCGGCTCGACCCTGAGCGGCCTGCTCGACGGGTTCCTCGAGGCCGTGCCGCAGACCCTGGTCAACGTCCGGGGCGTGGACACCTCGCTGTACGCGGACGTGCCGGCCATCGGGATGGCCGTCGCCCAGGAACGCGAGGCGCTGGGTGCGACCGGTCGGGTCCTCGTGCGCCCCAGCGGGACGGAGCCGGTGGTGCGGGTCATGGTGGAGTCCACCGAGCCGGGGGTGGCCGAGGCCACCGCCCAGCGCCTCCACGCCCTCATCGAGCACGAGCTGCTCGAGGCCGCCCGGGCACGCGACGAGGCGGACGCCGCCGCCGTGGCCGAGGAGCTCGGCGAAGGCCTGGACTCGGCCGTCTGACGACGCCGCGGGGGTCACCCACCGGCCCGGATCCCGGGATGACAGGATCGGACCGTGATCCCCGGACCCGCGGACGACCCCACCGCCCATCGGCACCACACCCGCGACGCCTACGACCGGCTGGCCCCGGTCTGGTCCGCCACGACCGATGACGGGCCGTTCAACGGGGGACTCGAACGACCGGCCCTCCGCGCCCTCGTCCCCCGTCCGCTGGCCGGCCGGGTGGTCGTCGACGCGGCGTGCGGATCGGGTGCGCAGTGCGAGTGGCTGGCCGACCAGGGAGCCGAGGTCATCGGCTTCGACCTGAGCCCGAAGATGGTCCATGAGGCCGCACGGCGCTGTGGCGGACGGGCCACCATCCACGTGGCGGACCTCGCCGGGCCGCTCCCGATCGCGTCGGACTCCGTGGACGGGATCACCTGCTCGCTCGCACTGCACTACCTCGACGACTGGGGCACCGCGCTGGCGTCGTTCGCCCGGATCCTCAAGCCGCAAGGATGGTGCGTGCTGTCGTCGGACCATCCGTCCGGCCCCCGGCTCCCGGGACAGCGAGGGGGGTACTTCGACCGGGAACTGGTCACCGACCGCTGGGTGAAGGACGGCGTCGACGTGGTCCAGCACTTCTGGCGCCGCCCGCTCTCCCAGACGGTGGACGCCTTCGCCGATGCCGGGTTCGTGGTCGACCGCATCGCCGAGCCCCAGCCCTCCGCCGAGGCGCTGGCCCGCTTCCCCGACGAACTGGCGGTCGTCGTCGGCACGCCGTGGTTCGCGGTGTACCGCCTGCTCCTCCGCTGATCCGGGCGGGCCCGGCCCGGGGTCGGACCGGCGGGCGACCGGGACCCACGACACTTCAGCCGCGACCCCCGGCGGGTAGCGTGGTCATCCATGTGCGGCATCATCGGCATCACGAGGGGACCGGGGCCGGACGACGTCGAGCACGAGGTGCTCGACGTCCTGGTCGAGGGTCTGGAGCGCCTGGAGTACCGGGGCTACGACTCGGCCGGGCTGGCCCTGGTGGGCCCCGCCGTCGATGACGACCTCTGGCGCGTCCGGGCCGCCAACGGCACCCGGTCGCTCGACGACCTGGCCAAGCGGACCGAGGGCGCACCGGCGGCACCGTCGGCGGGCATCGGCCACACCCGGTGGGCCACCCACGGCCGACCGACCGAGGGCAACGCCCACCCCCACACGGACTGCCACGGCCGGCTGGCCCTCGTGCACAACGGGATCATCGAGAACCACGTCGAGCTGTCCGACCGCCTCATCGCCGACGGCCACCACCTCGAGTCGGAGACCGACACCGAGGTGCTGGCCCACCTCATCGAGTCCCACCTGGCCACCCGCCCCGGGGACGGCCTGGCCGGTGCGGTGCGGGCCGCCCTGGCCGAGGTCCGGGGGGCCTTCGCCCTGGCGGTGGTGCACACCTCGGAGCCGGACGTCATCGTCGCCGCCCGCCGGGTGTCGCCGCTGATCATGGGCGTGACCGACGGCGCCGCCTTCCTGGCCTCGGACATCCCGGCCATCCTCGGGCTCACCCACGACTTCTTCATCCTCGACGACGACCGGGTCGCCGAGCTGCGGCCCGGGATGATCTCGGTCACCACCCTCGACGGCGATCCGGTGGAGCCGACCCCGCTCCACGTCGACTGGGACCTCGACGCCGCCCGCAAGGACGGCTACGACGACTTCATGGCCAAGGAGATGCACGAGCAGCCGAAGGCCGTGGCCGACACGCTGCTCGACCGGCTCCTGCCCGACGGCACCCTCGTCCTCGACGAGGTCCACCTCACCAACGAGCAGTTCCGGGCCATCACCAAGGTGTTCGTGGTGGCCTGCGGCTCGAGCTACCACGCCGGGCTNNATGGCCAAGTACGCCATCGAGCACTGGGCCCGCCTGCCCGTCGAGATCGACATCTCGAGCGAGTTCCGCTACCGGAACCCGGTGGTCGACGAGCACACGCTGGTGATCGGGGTGAGCCAGTCGGGGGAGACGGTCGACACCTTCCAGGCCATCCGGGAGGCCAAGGCGCTCGGCGCCAAGGTGCTGGTGATCTCCAACGTGGTCGACTCGTCCATGGCCCGCGACGCCGACGCCGTGCTCTACACGCGGGCCGGCCCCGAGATCGGGGTGGCGTCCACCAAGACCCACCTGGCCCAGATCACCGCCCTCGAGATCCTCGCCCTCTACCTGGCCCAGGTGCGCGAGACCCTGTCACCGGCCGAGGCGCGCGGCCTGCTCTCGGCCATGGGGTCCCTGCCGGACAAGGTGGCCGAGGCCATGACCCGGGGGGACGCGGTCCACGCCGTGGCCGAGCGGTTCCGCGACTCGCCGTCGTTCATCTTCCTCGGACGCCACGTGGGGTACCCGGTGGCCCTCGAGGGCGCGCTGAAGCTCAAGGAGATCTCCTACCTCCGGGCCGAGGGCTTCCCGGCCGGCGAACTGAAGCACGGGCCCATCGCCCTGGTCGAGCCCGGCACCGTGGTGGTGTGCGTGGCCACGCGCACCCCGGTGTGGGAGAAGGTCATCGCCAACGTGGCCGAGGTGAAGAGCCGGGGCGCCTCGGTGGTGCTGGTGGCCAACGACGGCGACGACGAGACGGCCCGGCACGCCGACGAGGTGCTGTGGGTGCCCGCCACCGAACACCTCTTCGCCCCGGTCATCGATGTGGTGCCGATGCAGATGTTCGCCCACTCGATGGCCCGGCTCCACGGCCTCGACGTCGACCGCCCCCGCAACCTGGCCAAGACGGTCACCGTCGAGTGACCCGGTCGGCGACCGGCGCCCTGGTCGCCGAGATGACCTCGGCGCTGGCCGGCCGTCCGGGCGACGGCGTGGTGGGCATCGGCATCGACGCCGTCGACCTCGACCGCTTCCGCACCGTGCTCGACCGCCGGCCGACGCTGGCCCGCCGGTTGTTCACCGACGGCGAGCGCAGCTATGCGGACCGGGCGCCCGACCCGGTGCCCCGCCTGGCCACGCGCTTCGCCACCAAGGAGGCCGTCCTGAAGGCCCTCGGCCTCGGGCTCGGGGCCTTCCCGTTCCGCGACGTCGAGGTGGTGCGCACCGGCCTCGACGCTCCGACGGTCGTCCTGTCCGGCGCCGCCGACCGGGCGGCGCGGGCGGCCGGGGCGACCCGGTGGCACCTCTCACTCACCCACTCCGACCTGGTGGCGGTGGCCGCCGTGGTGGCGTCGGGCGCCCGGACCGATCGGTAGGGTCGGGTCGTGCAGCCGGTCCTGACCGTCGCCGAGATGCAGCGGGTCGACGCCCGGGCGCAGGCCGAGACACCCCTCGAGGAGCTCGTGGCCCGGGCGGGTACGGCGGTGGCCGTGGCCGCGCTGGACCTGCTGGGTGGCGCCTACGGACGACGCGTGGTGGTGATCGCCGGCAAGGGCAACAACGGCGCCGACGGCCGGGTGGCCGCCGGACTGCTCGCCCGCCGCGGCGCCCGGGTGACCGTGGTGGGTCCCGGCGAGGTGGGCGTCATCGGGGCCGACGGGCCCCCCGTCGACCTGGTCATCGACGCCGCCTTCGGCACCGGCTTCCGCGGTACCTACGACGCACCCCGCGTGGCCGCGGGTGTGCCGGTGCTGGCCGTGGACATCCCCTCGGGGGTGGCCGGGGACACCGGGGCGGCCGGTGGCGCCGTGCTGCCGGCCACCGCGACCGTCACCTTCGCGGCCCGCAAGCCCGGTCTGGTCCAGGGGGACGGTGTCCGACTGGCGGGCGAGGTGACGGTGGCCGACATCGGGCTGCCGCTCGGGGACGCCTGGATCGCCCTGGTCGAGGACGCCGACCTCGCCGACCGGCTGCCGCCCCGTGACCCGGGCGGCAACAAGTGGGCGGCCGCCGTCCTGGTGGCCGCCGGCTCGCCCGGCATGACCGGGGCCGCCGCCCTGTGCGCGGCCGCCGCCTACCGGGCCGGGTCGGGGATGGTCCGCCTCGGCGTGCCGGGCGGGTCGCTCGAGGACCTGCCGGCCACCGAGGCCGTCGGGGTCGCCCTGCCGGGCGACGGGTGGGCCGACGTCGCGCTGGAGGTGGCGGCCCGGTGCCGGGCCGTGGTGGTGGGACCGGGACTGGGTCGGGCCAAGGGCACCGGGGCGCAGGTGCGGTGGCTGGTGGCGCGCTCGGCGTGTCCGGTGGTGGTGGACGCCGACGGGCTGAGCGTGCTGGGCCGCCTGGACGCCCGGCCACTCGAGGCGTCGGCGCCCGTGGTGCTGACGCCGCACGACGGCGAGTTCGAGCGCCTGATCGGCCACCCTCCCGGACCGGACCGGGTGGGGGCCGCCCGGCACCTGGCCCGGGTCTCGGGCGCCGTCGCGCTGCTGAAGGGACCGACGACGGCGGTGGCCGATCCGTCGGGCCGGGTGCTGCTGGCCACGGCGGGCACGCCGGCGCTGGCCTCCGCCGGCACGGGCGACGTGCT
>PMFY01000160.1:0-826 GCA_003157945.1 Acidimicrobiaceae bacterium
TCGCCCGGCACCAGGACGAACGAGCCGGCGGCCGCGTCGATCCACTCGGCGTCCACCAGGATGCTCATGGTGCCGGAGAGCACGTAGAAGACGTCGTCCTCCGGGTGCCGGTGCGGTCCGGGTCCCTTCGTGTGGGGCTCGAGCCACCACTCGGAGATGGAGTAGGCCCCGCCGCTCTCGTCGCCGTCGGCCTTGAAGACGGCGGAGATCCGGCCCATCGGGTAGTCCCGGCCCTCGCCGGGACCCCGCACGACCGGACGCCGTCCGGCCCCGGAATGGTCGTCGTCCATGGTCCCTCCCCTGGTCACCCGCCCCTCCCTCCAGGCTCCCACCGGANNGGTCCGGAGGACAACGGTGCCGCCCCGCCGGCGGGCCGTCGGCATCCGCAAGTTCTTACTTGCGCTTGGCGTCGCACTGTGCAAGTCTCTACTTGCGAATGCAGGAACCGACGAGCCGGAGGTGGAGGACATGCGTGAGGACAGCATCGAGCGGGAGATCGAGATCGGCGCACCGATCGAACGGGTGTGGGAGGTCCTGACCCGGCCGGAGCACGTGGCCACCTGGTTCGGGACCGGGGTGCCGATCGACATCGACCTCCGACCGGGCGGCATCATGACCCTGGACCACGGTGCCTTCGGCCGGTATCGGACGCGCTTCGTGGAGGTCACGCCGCCCCGTGTGCTCTCCTACCGATGGGCCGCCGGGTTCCCGGACCAGCTGCCCGACACGACGAATTCCACCCTGGTCGAATTCACCCTGGCACCCACCGCCACCGGCACCACCCTGCGCGTGGTGGAGAGTGGCTTCGCCTCCTTCGAGATGCCGG
>PMFY01000160.1:832-3622 GCA_003157945.1 Acidimicrobiaceae bacterium
GGGCGCTGGCCGACCCGACCCGTCGGGACCTGCTGGGCCACATCGCCCGGCACGGCACGGCGACGGCGACCATGCTGGCGGACGAGCTGCCCATCAGCCGGCAGGGCGTCACACAGCATCTGGCCCTCCTGACCTCCGCCGGACTGGTGGACAGCCGGCGCGAGGGTCGCGAGCGCCGGTTCCACGTGCGCCCGGACACCCTGCTCGACACCTCGGCGTGGCTGGCCGACCTGGCCCACCAGTGGGATGTCCGGCTGGCGAGGATCAAGGACCTCGCCGAGGCCGCACCGCCGTCGGATTGAGGCGCGCCGCTCCCCCGCCGCCTCCCCGGNNCGACGGGTTTCGGTCCGGATCGGATTCCCGGCGGACTGCCGGTACCGGGGGGGCAACGCCACGCTGGGGCCGCACGGGACTCACCTGTGGATCACCGACGGCCGGATCGGCCACGGCGAACTCAAGCTCACCCACGGGATCCCGCTCCGGGACGTCACCAGTGTCGACGTCAAGCAGCGTGAGTTCGGTGGCACCGATGCCGAGGTCCTGTACGCCCCCGCGGCCGGGTACAACGGGTTCCTCGCCGGTGGCGGCCGCCCGGCGACCCGCCCCAAGATCCAGACCGACATCACGGTGCGGACCCGGGACGGACAGACCGCGGTGTGGGAGGTCGACAACCGGGACGCCGACTGGGTGCGCGAGCGGCTGGGGCCNNCAGGCCCGCATCCCCTACTACGACGACCTGCCCCCGGCGCTGCGCACCGAGTGACCACGGTCCACCGACCCGGCGCCGGCCCGCCGACCGGATGGGCCGGTCACGTCTGCCCCGGGGCCTGGTAGAAGCGGAACGAGTTGAACAGCCCGGACGCCTCGAGGATCATTGCGTACCCACGCATCTGGGCGACGCTGTGGAGGTCGTACTCGACGGATCCGCCCCGTCCGTCGGCGCCTGCGCCGTAGCCCGCGGAGCTCGGCAGTCCGTACCGGGTCGCCATGATCACGCTCAGCGGCTGGATCTGGACGTAGGCCACCGACGGATCGACGGTCGCCTCGATGGCCGCCGGGATCACCGCCGGAGGCGAGAGGGTGAGACCGTCCGGCAGCGAGGTGACGACGGTCGGCGAGCCCACGGGATCGAGCCATTGGATCGACGTCCCACCCGATCCACCCTCGGTACCGATGCTGGGCGTGGGGGCGGGGGCGAGGTAGGACTGCCCCAGACCGAGGAACGCCATCGGGCTACTGATGTCCCGCGCCTCGAGGAGGGCGCCGTCCGTGGGGTCGACGATGATCATCGGCCCGTCCGAGGCCGACGACCCGGTGAACCCGAGACCCGATACGCCGAGGTGCGACGTCTGCTGCCCGACGAGCGTGACGCCCGGGATCCGCGACAGCGCGCCGTACAGCGCCGCCGTGAACTGCGGCGTGGCGCCGATCTGGGGACTCACCATGAGGTACACGGCACGTTCGAATCCGGCACTCACCCCCGGATGGGGCTCGAGCGTATTGATCGACGGCACCGCCGTGGTGCCCGTGGTCAGCTGCTGGGCCAGGACCGCAGGATCGGTCGGGAGGGCCGAGACGTCGATGATCCCACCGGACTGGATGGGTGCCGCCTGGAACGGCGACGCGCTGGCGTCCGAGCACGTGGAGATCGGCTGGTCGGCCGGCACGTCGACCATTCCCGCCGCCTTCCACGCCTGACTGTTGACCGGGCCCGCGAACTGCGCCGGTTCCGACGTGGCGGCGATGCAGGAGCCGCCGTAGCGGTCGCTGAAGGTGCTGAAGGTGCCGACGATCGTGGCCTGGGCGTCCGGTGTCGCCGTGGACCCGACGTCGCTGACCGTGCCGAGCAGCGAGATCCGTTCGGTGGTCGCCAGGTACTGCCCGGCGGCGAGCGAGGGGGCGGCCTGGCCCCCGGCGTTGTCGGCGATCTGCTGCAGTTCCGCGGCGGCGGCCAGCGGTTGCTGACGGGACACCCCGGGGATCAGGAACACGACCAGGAGCAGCGCGGCGGCCACGGCTCCGATGCCGAGTGCGATCGGCCCCGTGAGTCGGCGACGGCCGGGCCGGCGGGGACCCGGTTCGCCCGAATCTTCCGGATCTTCGGGCTCATCGGGCCCGTCGGGCTCATCGGGCTCGTCGGGCATCGACCGGAGGGCGGCCAGGAAGCGCTCCGTCTCCGCCACCAGATCGAACCTCGGGTGCGGCGCCTCGTGCAGGTAGCCGTGCAGCACATCCAGTTCATCGATCATTCTGCGACTCCTTCCGTGAGTGGAACCGGTGGCCGTTGGTCGTGACCACCGGCCGGCCCGTCGAGGGCGAGCAGTTCGCGGAGGCGGTCCCGACCACGGGACGCTCGGGACCGGACGGTGCCGATCGGGATCTCGAGCGCCTGGGCCACTTCTTCGTAACTGAATTCCGGCCCCGCCAGAAGGAGGAGGACGTCGCGTTGGCGGTCCTCCAGTGCATCGAGCGCGACACGGATGCGATCAGACTCCACGCCGGCCAGGGCGGTGACGGATGCGCCATCGCCGGGTCCCACGATCCACGCGCGGTGCGCCCGGTCGNNCGGTCCAGCCGGCGGACCTCGGACCGGTGACTGTGGCGGAGCACGTTGACCGCGATCCCGAACAGCCACGGGCGCGCGTCCGCCCGGGTGACGTCGTAGGCCGACCGCCGACGGAACGCGGTCAGGAAGACGTCGGACACCAGGTCGTCGACCGCGGGTCCGGACGACCGTCGCCACAGGAAGCGGTGGATCGACTCCGCGTGCCGTTCGAAGATGGCGGCGAA
>PMFY01000432.1:0-224 GCA_003157945.1 Acidimicrobiaceae bacterium
TGGAGGGAAGATTACCGGATCGACGGCGTCGACGGCCTCGACCTGCATCATCTCTACCGCGCGATGGCCTGGCTCGGCGAGGAACTGGCTGAAGATCAACAGGACGGGGCTACGCCGTTTGCGCCGCGCTGCCTGAAGGACGTCGTGGAGGAGACCCTGTTTGCGCGGCGTCGCGATCTCTTCAGCACGCTCGATCTGGTGTTCATGGACACGACCAGCCTCTA